>DYNA01000090.1:0-12758 GCA_020721325.1 Paludibacter propionicigenes | reverse complement strand
TATTTTTTTTCAAAATTAAATAAAAAAAGAGACTACCTAAAAAAGACAGCCTCTGAATGTACAACGAAAATATTCAAGTTTAAATTATTCTGAGAGTTTAGTTGATGACAGAAAATGTATCTTGTTCTATTTCAATGAGTAGAGCATTTTTGGCAACTACTTGTTTCAGCGCAACATTAATCATTTTTACCGTACCCGAAGTAGGAGAGAGTACTTTATTGCGCATTTTCATGGCTTCTAACAGCATTAAAATATCGCCTTTTTTAACTTTATCGCCTTCTTTAACGTGAATATCAATAATAGTTCCGGGAATAAAAGCATATACTTTTCCGGGAGCCAGTTCTATCCATTCTTTTCGTTTTTCAAATTGTGATGTCAATCGAGTTTTATAAATAGCACCATCAATTTCTATACTTTTAAATTCTTCGTCTATCATTTTTTTATATAAAAAATTTTATACTAATTTCAGTATTTTTTATGAAAATAAAAATAAATAATCCGTTAAAATGGAGGAATACCATGTTTTTTTGCCGGACGATGTTCTGTTTTATTGCTCGAAACTTCTATGGCGTGCATAATAAATTTTTTGGTTTCTTTGGGTTCAATGACCGAATCTACATAGCCCTTAGATGCTGCCACATAAGGATTTGCAAATTTTTCTTTGTACTCCTGAATTTTTTCTTCGCGCATGGCTACAGGGTCGGCGGCTTCCATAATTTCTTTACGGAAAATAATGTTTGCTGCTCCTTCGGGTCCCATTACGGCTATTTCGGCTGTGGGCCAAGCAAAAACAAAATCGGCATTTAAGTGCCGTGAATTCATGGCTATATAACCTCCGCCATAAGCTTTGCGCAAAATAACCGAAATTTTTGGCACAGTAGCTTCGGAGTAAGCGTACAAAATCTTTGCTCCGTGACGTATTACGCCTGCATGTTCTTGGTCAACGCCGGGTAAATAACCGGGTAAATCTACTAAGGTTACTATCGGAATATTGAAAGCATCGCAATAGCGTATAAAACGCGCAGCTTTGTTGGAAGAATCTACATCGAGAACACCAGCAAGTACAAGCGGTTGATTGGCTACAAAAGCCACCGTGTCGCCATTCATGCGTCCAAAACCGATAACAATATTTGCTGCCCAAAGTTCTTGAACTTCGTGGAAACTGTCTTCGTCAACCAACGATTTAATTACATCGCGCACATCGTAAGGCTCTTTGGGGTCAGATGGCACAATGTTTTCAATTTTATAGTTTTTATTGGGAGCTTTTGGAGGGAAAGCAAGTGCTTTGCGCGAATTGTTCCAAGGAATGAGCGAAATTAATTTTTTTATTTGAGCAAAACTTTCCAATTCACTTTCTGCGTAAAAATGCGCATTTCCCGTTATTACGCTGTGAACTTTTGCTCCGCCGAGTTCTTCCATCGAAATTTCTTCGCCCAAAACGGTTTTAATCACTTCGGGTCCGGTAATGAACATTTTTGATATATTGTTTACCACAAAAACAAAGTCGGTAAGAGCCGGCGAATAAACCGCACCTCCCGCGCAAGGTCCTAAAATTACCGAAATTTGAGGTATTACGCCCGAAGCCATCGTATTTCGATAAAAAATTTCTCCATATCCGGCTAATGAATTTACACCTTCTTGTACACGTGCGCCGCCCGAATCGTTGATACCAATTATGGGAACTCTCATTTTAAGGGCGTGGTCCATAATTTTGGTTATCTTGCGAGCGTGCATTAAACCCAATGAACCACCGGCAACGGTAAAGTCTTGCGCATAGATGCAAACGGGTTTTCCCATAATTTTTCCCGTTCCGGTAATTACACCG
This sequence comes from Paludibacter propionicigenes, assembly GCA_020721325.1. Lineage (GTDB taxonomy): Bacteria > Bacteroidota > Bacteroidia > Bacteroidales > JAIFNL01 > JAIFNL01. The sequence goes on along the minus strand of DYNA01000090.1, from coordinate 10,933 downwards.
TCGCCGTGCAAGGTTTTTTTGTCCATGCCAAAGTCGCGAGCGTCATGCTCAATAAACATGTCGTATTCGTGAAAAGTGTCTTTGTCGAGAAGAGCCAAAATACGCTCTCTGGCAGTCATTTTACCAAGTGCGGCTTGTTTTTGCATGGCTTTTTCGCCACCGCCTTGTATTACTTGTTCTCTCTTTTTAAGAAGCTCTAATGTTTTTCTTTTTAAAGACATATTTGCCGTTTCTTTTTTTTTCGTATTTAGCAAACTACTCATTTTCAGAATTTTATTAATTTAATTTATTCCGTTTTGCTTTTTTACGAACAGATTTAACTTTTTATTTGTATAAAAATTTATTTTTTTAAGTTATGAAATTCTTTTTTTTTATTATGAAAAAAAAAGAATATTGTTTTCCAAAAAGCAATGATACGTTTTTGAAGTATTTTATTTGTTTAAAATTTTTTTATTTATTTACTTTGCAAAGATAAACAATTATTTTCATTTACAAATTATTTTTGGAGGCTTTAAAAAGGTATAGATTTGAATATGTAAATGTTAATTTTACCTTTTTTTTCATTTAACTCTTTTATTTATATTGATTTAATTTTTTTATTTTTCATTTTTGAAAAGATTTTTTTTTGAAATTATTTTATTTTTAAGAATGTTTTTTTTATATAAAAAAGTAAAAAAAAGGAATTTTTTGAAAAAAAGTAGTACGAAAACGTAATAAATTGTATGAAGAGAACTCGGAATAATTTTATTGTATCTAAAATCAGAAAGCCAATGTAGCAATAGCTTAATAAACAGCTTATTGCTCATTAAATTGAGGGAATTTTGCAATCTTTGGATATGATGACACTTTATTATTAAGCAATCGATTTGCCGATTTAAAGTTATACTTTTGTTTTTATTAAACTTGTAGTAAAATATTGAATTTCAATTAAATAAAGTCAATAATGTCAATCGTTGATTGTATTTTTTTTAGAAACTATTGGATATGAAAACCTTTTTACTTCATTCATTTGTTTTCTTAATGTTTTGTAATTCAAGTTATTAATATTTTATAAACTTAATTTTTGAAAAATTTAATAGAATCGATTTATTTGTATGGTTCAAAATTTGTGGATTTTAGTGAAAAATAAATCTTTTTATTAAATTAAAAAAAATGAATAAAAAAATCTTCATTTTATTTCTTTTAGGGTTAATAAACTCATTTTCAACAGCTCAGAGTTATACATTCAAACATCTGCTTGATAATTACAACCAAACTGCTCGTTACAACCCGAAAGTAGATGAGCAATTTTTTGGTAAATTGGATAGTGTAGATTATGGCGAAATTTATTATGCGAACAGTATAGTAACGCAAAACTCTGATTTTGTGATATTTTGCGTACATCGTGTGCTATACGCAGGCGCAGAAGAAGGCGTCATCAATTTTAGAAGTTTTTCAACAAAAGGCATTTTTTTATCGCAAACCGAGCTGATTTATCAGCAACGAGGTGATTTGTCGGGTTGTGGTTTTGAGTACGAATTGGAAGGTAATTCAATCCGATTTTTTGAAAAATGCGTTTCCACCCAAATTGAAGAAAGCGAAGACGGACAATTTAAATATGTTGATACTGAGCCTGAAATAACTGAAACTGTCTATTTTTTCGACAAAAAAGGTTATTTTACAGACTAACGTTTGGCTAATTTGAACCGATTCAAAGAGGTTTTATTTTAAATTTTTGCAACCGTTTTTTAGAAAATTATATTTTAAAAAAAGTTCATTTGTTTGATAAATTGTATTTTGTTCTGAATAGAAATAAATTTTTAAAACCTTTGTAAGTCAATTATTTTCAAATTTTTAAATTGGAAAAGTACGAATTGTGAATTGATAAAAAGCCAAATTTAACCGTTTTTATTTTTTATTTTTTTCGTAAACCATTGGCTAAAAGAAGAATTTGTTTAGAAATCAATTTAAAAAAAGTTTTATATTTTTATTTTTTTTTAAAATAAAGGTTTAAATATTTAGAATTGAATGCTTTATGAAAAAAAAAAAAATAAAATATTAGAAAAAAAATAAATTTTAAATTTTTTTATAAAAAAAAAGAATAAAAATTTTGAAATAAAAATATTATTCCATAATTTAGTAAACTTAAAATAAAGAATTTATTAAAGTTAATTTAAAAAAACAGTAAAAATTAAAATGGCAAAATATTTTAAAATTCTTTTTTTTAAAACAAAATAAAAATTATAAAATAAAAAGAAGAAAAATAAAAAATATCAATTAAATATAAACCATTTGGCAAAATCAGTTATTACAGATTTTCGTTTTGTACAAAAAATAATTCATTCTTTAAATTAAAAAATCGGATAAAAAATAGTTTAAAAACAAAAAAACAAAAACATTATTAAATAGAAAATACTCAAAACTGAAATTATGGAAGTAAAAGACCACAAATTGGTGGGCGAAAAAATAAGTTTCGACCCCACTACAAAAATATCGGGCGAGTTTGGACAAGGCGCACCCGATACCATTATTATACACTACACTGCCGGAAATGATGCAAAAGCGGCTGTAAAAGTACTCAAAAATCCAACCGTAAAAGCTTCCGCACACATGGTCGTAAGCCGCGAAGGAGAAATAGTACAATTGGCTAATCTCAATGTAATTACTTGGCATGCAGGCGTTAGCGGTTATAATTTTCCAAACGAAAAACGCACCACATTTAATAAATATTCAATTGGCATAGAAATAGCCAACGATGGATATTTAAAATTGGAAGGTGGAAAATTTTACAACTATTTCAAACGCGAAATAGCTGCCGAATTTGCTTTCAAAGGACGACATAGAAATTATCCCACAACTCGTTCCGAATATTGGCATTCCTATACCGAAGAACAAGTAAAAGTAGTTTTTGAAATTTGTGCAGCACTTATAAAAGCTTATCCTTCAATAAAATACATACTCGGACACGAAGAAATAGCTCCCGGACGCAAAACCGACCCCGGACCGGCTTTTCCGCTCGATGAATTGCGCCAAAAAATGGGCGTTTGGATTCCGGGTACAGCCGCGCCTGCTGCGGCAGAACCTGAAAAAGAAAAAATGCCTTTAGGAACAACCGGAGTTGCTACCGGAAAAGTCAATTTCCGCTCAGGACCCGGAGCCGATTACGAAAAAGTAGCCGAAGCCCTCGAAAAAGACGAAAAAGTTTTGATTTTAAAGAAATCGGGCGATTGGTACGAAGTGATGCAAGACATAACAGGTTGGGTTTCAAAAGAATACATTTTGCAAGACAACACAGACGATGACGCTGACGGCTCGGTAAACGCCGAAATATTGAATATTCGCGATAAGCCCAATGGTGAAAAAATAGCTAAGCCACTCACTAAAGGACAAAAAGTAAATATCATTAAGCAAGACGAAGGCTGGATGCAAGTGGAAACACAAGTAAAAGGCTGGGTGGCTGCTCAGTATATAAAATTGGCTTAAAAAAATAAAGTCTGAAAATTAGAACAAAAATAGAGTCTAAGATTTAAAAAGCGAAAACCTTTTTTATTAAATTTTAATAAATTAATCGTTCGTAAAATAAATTTTAATTGCTTGAAATATAGATATTTACTTTGAGTGAATTTTTTTTTTTCAAATCAATGTAATTTAATCGTTTTTCAAATAGGAAAATTAGTGTATTATTGCATTTTATTAGCCTATTAAAAAATAGAATATTTACAGATAGTAGGCTGCTAATAAAACGCTTAAAAATATTCTTTTTTTTTGAAAAAAGATAAAGAAAATTAAAAAAGTAGCTTTTATAAAAGAAAATAATAGCAATTTAGTATCTATTTTTTAGTTAAAAAGGAAAAAAAATTCTTTAGAAAAAAAAAAATTACAAAAATAATTCAAAGCTAAAGTTCTAATTTTCAGATATATAAAAATAAAAAATAAAAAAAAGGCAAATAAAAAATAAAAAATAATTTTATTTCGTTTCGTAAATAAATTAAAAGTCTTATATTTGCCAACCGTTTGAAAACGTAATTTATTGAAAATTAAATATTTTATAAAAATGACCAAAGCAGATATTGTAAACGAAATCTCAAAAACAACAGGGATTGAAAAAGTTACTGTTCAAAGAACAGTTGAAGCATTAATGGACACAGTAAAAGCTTCATTGCAAAAAGGAAATAACGTGTATTTACGTGGATTTGGTAGCTTTATTGTTAAGAAAAGAGCTGAAAAAACTGCCAGAAACATTTCAAAGAATACAACTATCATTATTCCTCAGCATTTTATTCCAGCTTTTAAACCAGCTAAAACATTCGTGAGTCAAGTTAAAAATCACGTAGAATAATTCTTTTTCTTTTTTTAATAGAAAATGAAAAGAATAGTAAAAAACAAAGAAAATTAAAAAATTAATTATGCCAAGCGGAAAAAAAAGAAAAAGACATAAAATGGCGACGCATAAACGTAAAAAACGTTTAAGAAAGAACAGACACAAGAAAAAATAATTGATTGGTACTGTTTTTATGCCTAAATGCTTTTAAGGAAGGAATAAAAACGTAGAGATTTGTTATCTCTGCGTTTTTTTCAGTATTTTACTAACGCAAATGCCGAATAATTCTTTTTTTAAGTGTTTTATTGAAATCCTCCTCCAAAGAGCATATTTATTTGAATATAAAATGCTTAGAATTTAGTTTTACTCTTTTTTTCGTATAAAAAAGGTAAAAAATAATTGATAGCACATAAAAGTAGTGACTTTTTATAAAAGATAGCTTTATTTGGTTGTTTTCAGGTTTTTATGTTATCTCCATAACAAAAAAAACAATTTAACAATGTAATTCATTTGTTAAAAGAATTTATCAAAAATAGCGTTTAGGCTATTGCTCCAATTTTAGGTCACTATCCATTAACCCTATCAAATAATTAACAACAACTACATAATCAGTGAATAACGAACTCGTAATTGATGTAAGAAATTCAGAAATATCAATAGCTTTACTCGAAGACAAAGTTCTTGTAGAATTAAGTAAAGAAAAGAGTAACAAACAATTCACCGTTGGCGACATTTACTTAGGCAAAGTAAAAAAAATTATGGCGGGCTTAAATGCTGCTTTTGTTGATATTGGCTACGAAAGAGACGCTTTTTTACATTATTTGGATTTAGGTCCTCAGTTTCTTTCTTTAAGCCATTATTTGCAATTAGCTTATAATCCCAATACAAAATTACCACCGGTTCACGATTTTAAGTGTTTAACCGATATTAATAAAAACGGTAAAATTACTGAAGTTCTGGCAACCGGACAAAACGTTCTTGTACAAGTAGCAAAAGAACCTATTTCAACCAAAGGACCTCGAATTACTTCTGAGATTTCAATACCCGGAAGGTACATTGTTTTAATTCCTTTTTCTGATAAAGTTTCTGTTTCGCAAAAAATAAAATCTTCGGAAGAGAAAAAGCGACTTAAACGACTCATGTTGAGCATAAAACCTAACAATTACGGAATTATTGTTCGAACTGTAGCCGAAGGTAAAACTGCCGAAACTTTAGACAATGAACTCAGAGATTTGATTAACAAATGGGAAAATTCTTTGCGCGATATTGTTAATGTTGAACCGCCTTCGTTAATAATTGGCGAGTTAAACAGAACATCTGCCATTTTGCGCGATATTCTCAATTCGAGTTTCAACAATATTTATGTCAATGATTTACCTCTTTACAGAGAAATTCAGAATATTGTATCGACCTATGCGCCGGAAAGAGTTAAAATTGTTAAACTTTTCAACAGCAAAAAGCCGATTTTTGAACAATTTGGGATTGAAAAACAGATTAAAAGTCTTTTTGGTAAAACGGTTACCATTAAAAGCGGAGCTTATTTAATTATTGAACACACGGAAGCGCTTCACGTTATTGATGTTAATAGTGGAAACCGCTCTCGCAAAGGAAATAACCAAGAGGCAAACGCCCTTGAAGTAAATTTGCTTGCCGCCGAAGAAATAGCCCGACAACTGAGACTCAGAGATATGGGCGGAATTATTGTCATTGACTTTATCGACATGCACGAATTAGAAAATCGTAAAATCGTTTATTCTAAAATGAAAGAATTTATGGCTAACGATAGAGCAAGACATAATATTCTTCCCCTTAGCAAGTTTGGTTTAATGCAAATTACTCGACAAAGAGTAAGACCCGAAATGAACATTAAAACCATTGAAACTTGCCCTACTTGTGCCGGAACCGGTGAAATTATGCCAAGTGTTTTGCTTACTGATGAGATTAATACAAAGCTAAAATATTTATCTGAAAAGTACAACAAAGCCGAAATGACACTCAAAGTACACCCTTATGTAGAGGCTTTCATTAAAAAAGGTTGGTTCTCTATATTTTGGAATTGGAAACTTAATGTCAATTTCAAGCTCAAAATAATTAGCGATTATTCCTACGGTTTACTGGAATATAGCTTTTTTGATAAATCCGGCGAAAAACTTATCGCTTAATTGACTTAAAACAGTATATTTTGATTTTTTCAAAATATACTGTTTTTTTTTTGAAAAAAAATTATAATTAAAAAAAAATAAAGCGATTCCTAAAAATCCGAAATTTTATCGCACCGGGTAGCTTACGCCCCCCAAAGAACCGTACCCAGCAAGTTTCCCCACATAACAGCCCAGAGCATCTCAAAAGGCAGAGTTTTACGTTAAACTGCCTAATTGTTAAACGTACTTTTTTAAATTTTTTTTCTGCGAAAATACACATTTTTGATGAATAATCATAGCATTTTTGGCTTTTTCTTCGCCTTTCGGCAAAAAAAAAACAAAACGCTCCCCCTGCGCTTTGTTTCCCGGTATTCGGCTGCAAAAGCCTCACTTTTAGTACATTGTCCCGAAGCCTTAGCCCAACAATGGCTCACGCCTACGTCAGACCCTTCGGTAAGATACTACCGACTTAAGCGGTAGGTTACGTCAGATTTTAATCAGCGTAACGAATTAGTAATCAGCATCATGCCGGAATAACGAGAAGCTGCACCCGCCGTGCCTTCCCGCTTTTTCGTGCGTCGGGCTTTTGTGCGTCGGCAAAAAGCGGGAAGGCATGGTCGGGCTGTTTGATGTTAGCGGTTTTTATCATTTTTATCGTTAAGTTGTTTTAATTCATTATCAAGTTCTTCAAATGCAATTGCGTCATCAAACAATTGACGGCGTTTATTGTATTTTTCATATTCAGTAATTGCTATTTCATCTGCTAATTGCCTTGTTATTTTTCCTGCATTTTCTAAAATCTCGTTTTCATTAATTGTCAAAATATCATTTAGTTTTTTTATCCAATCGTTCATATACATTACTTTTTTCTGTCGGGCTTGGTTTTCAGCAAATGCAAGATATTGTTCAACTAATAAATTCAATTGACTTAACTCATTTTCAGTTAGATAATTTTTCGCAATTGTTACATCAGATTTACGTATTTTAACACCCTTCCAAGTGGTTAAACCCATATTCTGTTTTTCGGCATTAGCCCTTTCTACAATAAGTTCAGCGGCTGTATGTTGGTGAATTGCCCAATGTAACTTATTTTGAATGGTTGCAAAAAACTCTTTTGTTAAATCTGCTTTTGGGTCATAATCAATGCTCAACATATAAATATCCTTCACTTTTTGATAAAATATTTTTTCAGAACTTCGTATATCACGAATTCGCTCAAATAATTCATCAAAGTAGTTTATTTGATTTCCTGATTTTAGTCGTTCATCATCAAGTGTAAAACCTTTGATAATATATTCCTTTAATCTTTGAGTTGCCCAAATCCGAAATTGGGTTCCACGATGAGATTTTACACGGTAACCAACAGAAATAATTACATCAAGATTGTAAAATTCAATTGCTCGCTCTATATTCCGATTTCCTTCTTGTTGAACTGTTCGGAATTTCCGAACAGTTGAATTTTCTGATAATTCTTCTTCTTCGTATATATGTCTAATATGCTCGCTAATAGTTGATTTTGCTTTTTGGAATAATTCAGACATTTGATTTAGGGATAACCAAACTGTTTCATCTTGTAAATGAACATCAATTTTTGTTTTGCCGTCTGTTGTCTGATAAATTATCAATTCTGAATTATTTTCCATTTAGTTTAGTGATTTTCAAGAGTAAATAAATGCTCAATCAAACATCAAAATAATTTTAATGTTTTTGTTATATTTCAATGACAAAAAATTAATTAGTATAATAAAAAACATATACCTTATATTCTGCATTATAAGACAATTCAATATTCATTATGCCACCATCTTCAAGATATGCTTTCCATTTAGTATCAGAAATAATCACATATTTTTTATTATAGATTTCAACTTGTCCATTCAAATATGTAGGTTTATCAATTACTTGCATACAAAAATTTGAAAGACCTGTTTCTTTGTCGAAATAATAAAAAAAAGTACCATAAATCATATATGTACTTATATATTTTTCGCCATCATTTGTGTATCCACTTTCAAATGTTTTGTCCCTATGTAATTGTTTTTATTGCATATTCAGATGAACCTAAATGAGCCTGAGCGTTACTTATAAATGGCAATAAAATTAGCAAAAATAAAATTATTTTTCTCATTTGATTAAATTTTAATTTATTAAACTTAATATTATTTCAATAATCAATTTGCAGTCCTTACCATAACCGCACCGGATAGCTTACGCCCCCCCAAAGAACCGTTTCCCCACATAACAGCCCAGAGCATCTCAAAAGGCAGAGTTTTGCGTTAAACTGCCTAATTGTTAAACGTACTTTTTTTATTTTTTTTCTGCAAAAATACACATTTCTGATGAGTAATCATAGCTTTTTGGGGCATTTTCTTCGCCTTTAGGCAAAAAAAGAAACAAAACGCCACTCACGCTTTGTTTCCCGGTATTCGGCTGCAAAAGCCTCACCTTTAGTACATTGTCCCGAAGCCTTAGCCCAATAATGGCTGCACCATACATCAGACCCTTCGGTAAGATACTACCGACAGAACGGTAGGTTACGTCAGATTTTAATCAGCGTAACAAATTAATAATCAGCATCTTGCCGGAATAACGTACAAGTATATGTGGAGTTGCGGGATTTCGAAGCTGTGTCGTTTTGTATTTGAACAAATGATTTTTTCGAGCACACCGTTTTCTACTTTCCGCAAAAACCCGCAATTATCACATATACTATGTTAAAAACATTCTATTTTTATTATTTTCGTTGTAAATAATCCTTTATCTGTTTGAATAAGAATTATATAAATCCCACTTTCAAAATTTGATAAATCAAACTGTTCGTTTTGTTGAATTTTTGTTTTTTCTATTATCAGTTTACCTGTAATATCATAAATTTTTAATTTTTCAATGTTGTTTTTGGTAAAATTAAAATTTAAGAAATCTGATGTCGGGTTTGGAAAAATAACTATATCATTACAATTTTCTACTTGATTAATTGATGTAACATCATCAAAATAAGTATCTAAAAAGAGCAGCCTTTCGTCAATCCATGTCATGGTGTAATCTATATTTGCAAAATCAATGGAACTATTTCCCCATTTGTAAATTTCTCTGACATAATTGCCGTTTTCTGATAACAGATTAAAATTTCGTATAATGTTATTTTTAATACTGTCCGTTTTTAATACGCCATTTCTCAATTCGAACCAACGAGATGATAAGGGTAACTTAAAAACTGAATTATCAGCAGCGAGCAGCCTGTTAAACATTCCATTACTCAAAATATTATTTGTAATATTTTCCTGTGTTCCGTTCCAAATTGTTCCGTAAGTTCCGTCTAAATCCCAAGGGACATAAAAATAAGGTTCGCCGGATTTATATTTTGCTATATAAATATTTTTCCCAGTATTATCAGTTGCTCTTAACAAGTTTAAAAAAATGAAATAGTCAATCGCATTTTCCCGATTAAATTTATTTGAAAAATCATTATTAAAATCATTATCAGTCGAATTAAGAACAAAATCAACAAAATTGTATAGATATAACCATTGTGTAGTGTCTTCTGTGTCCGGATATTTCATTTCAAAACCACTCCAGGTGCGACTGTTATTGTTGAATTCTGTCAAATAGCTAAAAGTAGAAGCCCCCCAGCCTATACCTTTGTACAATTCGCCCCTAATGGTTGAATTAAAACTTTTTAATTGCAATTGCTTTTTATCAATTTGTTCACCGAGTGCATAAATGCCTAAATATTCATTGTTTAGTGCTATTTCAACAAATTTAGTTCTAATTCCCGACATCGCATTTTCTTCATTTTCAATGTAATAAGGAGTATGAATTTTTCGCCAAAGGTCATGATTTGTCACGTTACTTAAACGTAGAGGTTCGTTATACAACGCAAGAAGTATCCAATCGCCATCTTCTCGCATATTAAGCAATGAAATATCTCTTTCCGAGGTTCCAAATTCATCAATCCACAATTCGAAATCGTAAGATTTCTTTGGATAACTCTGAGAAGCCCCACCTCTTAGTTCAATACCGCAAAATGAGGATATCGGTGGTATATCTGTTGTGTCGGAAATCATAAAATTGGCTAAAACTTTGGGCTCATTAGAAATTGCAAAGTCAGAGTAAATATTTATTAAAGGTAAAACTGTGAAAAATAATTTATATTCATTACTTTGATTTACAACCAAGTATTCTTTCCCAATTTCCAAATTTTCTGGTATTGTTGTGAAATCGTATGAAGTGCCCGATAAAACAATTGATATTGTATTTACACCGGAAAGATTGTCATAATTGCGAATATTTCGGTTGCAAACTATCATTTTTAAATTATCATCTTTCAGATAATAACCTTCGTTTGCTATTATCGTAATATCCTGTCCAAAGGCAGAAATTCTAACCAGAGAAACAAGCAAATATAAAATTAATGTTTTTTTCATTTTTTTATTGTTTTACCGGGTAGCTTACGCCCCCTAAGAACCGTACTTGCAAGTTTCCCCACATACGG
>DYNA01000089.1 GCA_020721325.1 Paludibacter propionicigenes | reverse complement strand
TTTTGCGCTGGAAAGATTTTTTTGAGTCTTGGAACAATTTTTTTTGGTTTAGGAGATATTTTCAGGAGTCTTGGAACAACACTTTTCAATCTTGGAACAACTTTTTCTGCGTTGGAAAGACATTTTGCGCGTTGGAAACCGTTTTTTCGAAAAAAAAATTGTTCCTAAAGGCTTGGTGATAGTTCCTAAAGCCTAAAAAACAGTTCCAGTAGCCAAAAAAAGCTATCTTTTTGCAAAAAAACTGTTCCAAGCCGCCGGAGAAGAGTTCCAAGACTTCGGAAAATTGTTCCAAGAGTGCCAAGTGTCTTTCCAACGGAGAAAAAGTTGTTCCAAGACTGAAAATGTTGTTCCAAGATTGCTTTTGAAAGCACCAAGAGGCAAAAAAAGAGTTCCAAGACCCTAAAATGTCTTTCCAACAGAGAAAAAAACAGTTCCAAGATGAACATTGAAAGCTCCAAGCGTATTTTTGTTTTTTGGATTTTTGGTTTTTTTTAGGAATTTTGAAATTTTAGAAATTATTTTTTATATTTGCAGTTGTAATTTTTTTTACAAATTTTATTCAAGTGTATAAAATTATCAAACGTTATACCTTGCAGTATAGAATTTTAAACGATATTTGCAAGCATTATGTTTGTTGACTAAATTTGAAAAAAATGAAACTCATAGTAAAGAATTTTGGTCCAATTAAAAATGTTGAGATAAAATATAATCAATTAATTATTTTTATCGGTCCACAAGCTTCCGGGAAAAGTGTATTGTCCAAATTGCTGACAATTTTTAACGATAGTGAATTTATTATTAGTCAAGATTTGAATAAATTTTTGGCAATATATAATATTGAGTTTTTAAATAGCAAAACATATATTGAGTATCAGTATGATGATTTTTTTATTAAGTTTTTAAATTTTGAAATTAAAACAAATTTTAATAGTGAAATTCCTTCAAGATTAGATTTAAAAGAAAAAACAGATAAGTTTTGGAAGCAAATTAATGATTTAAGTGCTGTCTTAAAAAATACAACCGACGATATAATTAAAAATGAGTTAATTAATACTATACAAAGAATAAAAACACATCTTTTGAGCATAAAACCAATATACATACCTACTGAAAGATTATTTGTAGCGAGTATTTCTGATTTTTTATTCAATTTTATGAAAAGTGATATAAACTTACCGGAATGTGTTATAAATTTTGGTGCTATGTTTGAAAATGCTCGTAAAAAAATTATAAATTTTAAAATACCTCTCTTAGAAAATGTTGAATATTTATATGAAAATAGTTCGAATAAAATAAGACTGAACCATAAGCAAATAATAAATCTTACCCAAAGTTCAAGTGGTATGCAAGCAATAATACCAATGATTTTGCTAATAGAACATTACAGTAGTCAGAGTAAAACATCTTTTATTATTGAAGAACCAGAACTAAATCTATATCCTATAACTCAAAAAAATTTAATCGAATATATTAGTTCAAAATGTTTAGAAAATAATCATAATGTTATTATCACAACCCATAGTCCTTATATTTTGACTTCATTTGCAAATCTTATTCAAGCACATAATGTGGCAAAAATCAGTTCAGAAAATGAAACAGAAGTGAATAAAATCATTTCGAAGGAAACATGGATAGATTTTAAAAAAGTAAGTGCTTATTATATTAATAATGGTAATGCCACAGATATTTTGGATTATGAAAATAAGACAATTGATGCAAATGCAATTGACGATGTATCAGATTTAATTGCCAATGAATTTGAAACATTATTAAATCTAAAATATAAGGAGTAATTATGAACCACAAAGAATTTATTAATGCACACCCAAAAAAGAAAATGTGTTTTGAATACGCATTGAATACGCCTATTGAAAACGGAAAAAGCTTTTCTATTGTGCTTTCAAACAAATCTACGGATAAATTTTTACGTATTAAAATAGATAAATGCTTTCTTTTAGAAATAGATAACCAAACAAAAAAATGTGATTACGGTTTTATTAGATGTTCAAATTCTGAGTTCTATTTTGTGGAATTAAAAGGTTCGGATATTGGAACAGCAGTAAAACAATTACTTGTTACAATTTTATATTTTAGAAAGGAGTATGCAGTTAAACCGGAACAAACTTATGCTTATATTGCTTCAACAGGTTTACCAAGAGCAGCGAATCAAAAATTTCAAAAATTACAAGAAAATTTTATTAAAGAAAAAATTGGGGTAGAACTTAAAAAGCAAACGAATCATTACCAACATTATATATAGTGTTTGAAAGAAAACGTGCAATTATCAATAAATTAATTATTTATGCTTGTTTTGCTTACTGAATTACTCTGTGGCTCTTTGTGCCTTCTCGGTGAAACTCTGTGTTATAATTTTTTTCATTACACAGAGAACCACAGAAAAGGCAGTAGAGTTTCACAGAGTTTTTTCAAAACATTCAAATTAAAATATTGATATATTAAATTGAAATAAAGTAATTTACAAGTTTTCTTACTGACACTAATTATAAACTTTTTGCACTGATTAAAACCTAAAGTAACTTACAGTATTTCAAGGAAAACAAAGCGCGGGGAGCGTTTTGTTTTTTTTTGCCGAAAGGCGAAGAAAAAAACAAAAAAGCTATGTAAATTCAAGGGAAATGTATATATTTGCAGAAATTTTTTTTAAAGTAAGCAATTACTGACGGCGGTTCTCAAGGGGCAGAAGCTATCGGCTACACAATAGAAACGACTGATTAATATAAGCATTTAATTTCTTATGAAAGATTATTAGGCAATAAATCAATGCCTTCTAAAAATTCGCCAACAAATAAATCAGGTGATAAAAAAAGCACAACGACAACAGAATATATCGTAATTACTGAAAAAAGATAAATAAATATGTATAACGCCAGCGGGTTTAGGTAGTTTACTTAGGAGGCTTTGCTTTCAGCCACGTAATCAAGTACTTCTTGTTAGTTACAATAAAAACAAACAAAATGAAAACAACTAAAAGTATATTATTTATAATTTTAATTTTCGTAGTTCATCACACTTTTGCACAGACTGCTGTAGTTGATAGTCTCGAAAATTTGTTGAAATTACATAAAAAAGAAGATACCCTAAGAGTAAATCTGTTAAACGATTTGGCTCTTAAAGTTTATTCTACCGATTTGAATAAAACGCTGCAATACGCTACCCAAGCCGACAGTCTTTCGCTAATTATTGGTTTTACAAAAGGAAGTGCAGAAGGAAATAGAATGAAGGGGTTTTTTTATTTATTTTCCGGCGATTATCTCACCGCCATAGAAAAGTTTGAAAAAGCCCTCGAACTATATACCATAATTGACAATAAATTAGGTATTGGAAAATGTTATGGAAATATAGCTAAGGCTAACGAACTACTATCCAACTTTGCTAAAGCATTAGAATACAATTATAAAGCATTAGACATTTTTATAGAGCTTGACATTAAGCAGGGTCTTAAAGTTTGTTACATCAGTATTGGAAATCTTTATACTAATTTTGGTGATTACCAAAACAGTTTGGAAAATCATCTAAAGTCTTTAAAAATAGCAGAAGAACTAAAAGACACTTTAGGCATGGCAGATAGCTATAATAATATTGGACTGGTTTATTTTCATATTAAGGATTATAAAAAATCGCTTGAATACTATAATTTGGCTTTGGAGATTAATCAAAAAGCAAAACTTAAAGTAGGCATTGGAATAAATTTCGCTAATATTGGTATGATTTATTTTGAATTAAAAAATTATGAAAAAGCATTGGAATATTCTGAAAAATCAGCAGATATTAATGAAGAGCTTGATAATAAATACAATCTATCAATAAACTATGATTATATTGGGGGCGTGTATTTTGCCTTAAATAATTATGAAAAGGCATTTGAATATTATGAAAAATCTTTGACATTAAATGAAGAACTTGGCAACAAAAGAGGAATAGCTGATGTTTACATAAAATATAGTGAAGCTTACTACAAACTAAAACAATACCAAAAATCGATTGAGTATGGCGAAAAAGGATATGCAATAGCTTTTGAAATAGGAGAAAAAGAGATAATTGTTACCGGTAGTAATTCTTTGTCAAAAAGTTATGCTATAACAGGAAATTATGCGAAAGCATATCAATATAACAAAATAAATGCAGATTACAAAGACAGTCTTTATAACGACGAAAGCATTAAAAAAATAACAAGCTTGGAGCTTACCTATAAATTTGAAAAACAAAAACAAGCAGACAAACTTGAACAAGAAAAAAAAGATGCAGTACAAGCCGAAAAAGACCGCAAAAAAAATATATTGATTTTAGTTATCTCTTCAAGTTTAGTTGTTTTTATAATTCTTGCCATTATAATTTTCAAATTATTTCTCGATAAAAAGAAAACGAATACTATTTTGCGCCAACAAAAAAGCGAAATTGAAGACAAAAACGAAGAACTTATTCAGCAAAAAGAAGAAATACAAACACAAAATGAGCAACTTGAATATGCAAACAGAGAAATAACAAATCAAAAACAAATAATCGAACAATCCTTAGAAAATATAGGCTCGAGTATATCTTATGCAAGCAAAATTCAAAAAGCAATACTTCCTCAAATAGAAATTTTCAACAATTTCTTTGCCGATAATTTTATTTTCTTTAAACCAAGAGATGTCGTAAGCGGTGATTTTTATTTTATCAAAAAAATTAATAATCATTTCGTTATCGCCGCTGCCGATTGCACCGGACATGGTATTCCCGGTGCATTTATGAGTGTTTTGGGTATTTCGTTGCTCAACGAAATTGTTGCAAAAAGAGAAATTACTTCCACATCGCAAGTGTTAAACGAATTAAGAACACAAATTAAAATATCACTCCAGCAATCGGGCGAAAAAGGTGAACAACAAGACGGTATGGATATTGCTTTTTGTGCAATTAACATCGAAACACAGCAATTGCATTTTGCAGGAGCATACAATCCCTGTTGGATTTTCAGAAATGAAAACAAGCAAAATACCTTAATAGAACTACCCGCAGACCGTATGCCTGTGGGTGTATTTATAAAAGAAAAAGATTTTTCCGAACAGATTTTTCAATTACAAAAAGGCGATAATCTTTATCTTTTTTCAGACGGCTACAGTTCTCAATTTGGAGGCAATAATGACTCAAAATACAATAAAAAAAGAATGAAAGAATTTTTACAATCCATTAGCAGTAAACCCATGAACGAACAAAAAGAATTATTAGAATTAGATTTTAATAACTGGAAAGGGAATAATGAACAAACCGATGATATTTTATTAATTGGTATAAAAATATGAAAATGAATAGATTAAATGCAACAAACAACCATGCGATAATTGCCTGTTTCGGTGATAATTGTGTGCGAAAGTGCAAAAACAAACAAAAATAAAAAATTGAAACAAACATGCGGTCATTCAAACAAACAGAGGCTGGTGCTTTTCGCTGTTCCTACATAATTCTGATTACCAATTTTTTAAGCTGATTAAAACCCTACACAATCTACCTTTAAAGGCTGTAATATCCTATCGGTGGGTCAGAAATAATAGAAAGCTATTGTTGAGCTAAGGTTTCGGAACAATATACCAACCAGAGTTCGACATAAAAAAACATGTGTTATTAAAAAAAATAGCATAAATGTACTGAAAATCAATAAATAATGTTATACTTTAACCTTTTATATTGAACTTTTATTTTTATGTAAGTGCTTTGTAATTAAAGCTTTGGCAAAGCCAGCGCAGAGTTTACTCAAAACATTCAAATCAAAATATTGATGTATTAAATTGAAATAAAGCTATTTACAAGATTTCTTTCTAACACTGATTATATTTTTTACCAGAAAATTTTTAATATAAATTTTAGTTGTGTCGCTTTGTGCCAAAATAGTATTGCCCAACAAAACAATAAAAAGCACTGATAAAGTTGCTAATTTTTTCATGGCTTTGTTTTTTTGTTATTTTACAGTTTTTTCTTAATTTCCTTACAGCTTAAACCCGTTTCTTTCATAATCTCTTCAACAGAATCGCCTAATTTTGCCATTTTAAAAACCATTTTGATGCTTAAAATTCCTTAATTTTTTGAACAAATATGCTTTTATTTAACTTTTGAAGAATAAAAGCAATTAAAAAAAATATCAAACGTTTGCATTTTTTTAAAAATTATTATTTTTTTTTATAGAAAACAGATTAAAAAAACAAGAAAAATGAATGAATATGCCCATTACAAACAAAAAGAATATGTTTAAAAACATTTTTTACTACGTTAAATTATTATTATTATTTGCCCCAAACATACTTTTTTTAAATCTAAAGAATTGCAACATTGATATTTATTATTAATTTTGCAAAAAAAAAAATCGTTCTAACTTTATTTTTCCATTCTAAAAGCTTTTCATACAGAGAGTCTAAATAAAATTTACAGACAAAAAGAATTTGTAAAAAAAAAATTTTTTTATATAAAACTTTTTTTGTAAATTTAGGGCTTGAAAAATAAAAAAATGAGGTTCTAAAAATCAACAATTCGTTAATTTTTTAAAATTCTAAAAAAAAATAAAAATAATTGATTTACAAATATTTATAAAAATAAAAAAAAATTAACGAACCAAAGCAGAAATAAAAAAATAAAACAATAACAATATAATCATTCTATAAAATTTAGATATGAGCTATCTTAAATTTGATAAAGCACAGTTAATAAATTTAAAGTATTCGCTCGACATAGAGTATTTACGTTCCAATAGAGCGGGAACTTTTGTTTGTTCTACCATTGTAGGTTGCAATACACGCAAATATCACGGTTTATTTATTACTCCCATAGAGCAAATAGACGGTAGGCATTACTTATTACTTTCGGGATTAGACGAAACAGTCATTCAACACGACCAAGAATTTCACTTAGGTGTACGTCAGTATCCGGGTTCTATTTCGCCCAAAGGACACAAGTACATACGCAGTTACGAAGTGGAAAACGTACCCAGCACCATTTATCGAGTGGGAGGCGTTATTTTGCAAAAAGAACTCGTTTTGGCACAAGAAGAAGAAGCGGTGCTTATTCGCTACACCCTTTTAGATGCCCATTCGCCTACAAAAATTCGTTTACAACCCTTTTTAGCGTTTAGAAATGTTCACGAACTTACACACGCCAACATGGAGGCTGACACCAAGTACGTGAGCGTTCCCAACGGTATAAAAATGAAACTTTACAACGGTTTCCCTTATTTACACATGCAGCTTTCGCGAAAATCGGAATACACACATGCGCCCGATTGGCATTACAACGTTGAATATCAGCGCGAAAAAGCTCGCGGATATGCCCATCACGAAGACCTTTTAGTACCGGGAACTTTTGAATTTAAAATCAAAAAAGGCGAAAGTGTTGTTTTTTGCGCAAGCTTAGACGAAGTACAAACCGCATCACTAACTAAAAAATTTGATGCCGAAGTAGCCAAACGCTCACCGCGCGACAGCTACTACGCCAATTTGGAAAATTCCGCTCAGCAATTCATCGTTCGCAAAAAAGAAAAAACCGAAATTATTTCAGGTTTCCCTTGGTTTTTCTCATGGGGTCGCGGCACATTCATTTCGCTGCCCGGCATCACTTTAGCCATAGGCGATTCCAAAACCTGCAAATCGGTTCTCGACACCATGTCGAAAAAATTGGTAGGCGGTTTGTTCAAAAACACCAGCAACAACGAACGTCCAAATCGTGTAACTTCCGACACCTCACTTTGGTATATTTACGCAGTTCAGGCTTTCGCCAAACATGCTAAGCCCAAAGACATTTGGAAAGATTACGGCACACAGATAAAGCAAATTTTAGATGCTTACTTGCAAGGCATGGTGCATAACATCAAAATGCACGAAAACGGACTGATTTACGCCGGCGACGAAAACCACGCCCTCACTTGGATGGACGCCAAAATCAACGGCAAATACATCACGCCCCGCACCGGATATGCCGTTGAAGTAAACGCCCTCTGGTACAATGCCGTTCAATTTGCCTTAGAAATGGCAAAAGAAAACAACGATACCGATTTCATAAATCAATGGCAAGAAATGCCCGAATTGATTCAAAAATCGTTCATCGAAACCTTCTGGCATGAGCAAAAACAATATTTATTTGACTATGTAAACGGCGATTTTAAAGACGTTTCGGTTCGCCCAAATCAAATCATTGCCGCCGCATTGCCCTATTCGGTTTTAGATGCAGAACAGAAAAAAGGCATTGTGGACAGAGTAAAATCAGAACTTTTAACCGAAAGAGGTTTGCGCAGCTTGTCGCCAAAAAATCCCGATTTCGATGGCATTTGCGAAGGAAACGAATTGGAACGCGCCGAAGCCTATTTTCAAGGCAGTGCTTGGCCTTGGCTGTTAAGTTTTTACGCACAAGTTTACCTCGAGTTGCACGAAAAAAGCGGCTTAAAACACATCGAAAAAATTTACAACGGTTTTGAAGAAGAAATGAACAAACACGGCATAGGAAGTATTTCGGAGCTTTACGATGGTAATCCGCCATTCAAAGCACGCGGAGAAATTTCCAAAGCTTGGAGCGTTGGTGCTTTATTGCTCATCAATAAACTGATTGAAAAATATAAATTGCAAGATGCGTAAAAAACAAATTTGCATTTTTCAAATACATTTTTTAAAAAAAATTCAATTCCTTTAAAAAAAGCTTTTAGAAATAGAACTATGAAAGTATTAATGTTTGGGTGGGAATTTCCACCACATATATCAGGAGGCTTAGGAACAGCAAGTTATGGGCTAACTCGTGGATTATCTACTTTTAAAGATTTAGATATTTTATTTGTTGTACCAAAGGCTTACGGCGACGAAGACCAAAACGCCGTGCGGTTGATTGGTGCAAACGAAGTAGATATGCGTACCCGAAAATATCACTTTAATAAATATTGGAAAGAAAGCCTTGAATACAATTCGCCCGAGCAAAGCAAATTAACATTTAAAGATGCTCAAACGGACGAAGTAATCAATCCGCAAACAGGCGAAATTAATCCTCAAACCGAAAGTTTTAAAGAAATTACGTACATTGAAGTTAATTCGGGCATTTTACCCTATCTTGATGCACCTCAGTTTGAAAAATTGATGCGTTCTAAGAGCATTGACCCCGAAAAAGTAACTTTCGACCACGAAGGATATATGTATTTGGAAGATGAAAACGGTGTAAAAAAACGAATTACAGTTGCTTACAACGAAATTTCGGTTCCCAACCAAGAAGGAAAATTTGAATTTACCGGAAAATACGGAACAAATCTTTACCAAGAAGTTTCAAACTATGCCGAAGTAGCCCGACAAATTGCCGAAGCTTACGACTTTGACATTATTCATGCTCACGACTGGCTCACTTACGCTGCCGGCGTAGCTGCCAAAGAAATTTCGGGAAAACCCTTAGTTATTCATGTTCACGCCACCGAGTTTGACCGCTCCGGCGAAAGCGTAAACCAAAAAGTTTACGACATAGAACGAATGGGAATGCATGCCGCCGATAAAATTATAGCTGTGAGCAATTTAACTCGCGACATAGTAATCAATCGCTACGGTGTTGCGCCCGAAAAAGTGGTTACCGTTTACAATGCCGTAGAACCCGGCGTAGAGCAAGAAGCCCTTGAATTTAAGAAAACCATCAACAAAAAAATAGTAACTTTCTTGGGACGCATCACCTTCCAAAAAGGACCCGAATATTTTGTAGAAGCCGCCCGAAAAGTACTCGACCGCACCGACGATGTGCGCTTTGTAATGGCGGGCAGCGGCGACTTACTCCACAAAATGATAAAACGCGTAGCCGAACTTAAAATGGGAACAAAATTTTATTTTCCCGGTTTTATGAAAGGTGCCGAAGTAGATAAAATATTTGCCATTAGCGATGTGTATGTAATGCCTTCGGTATCAGAGCCTTTTGGCATTTCGCCATTGGAGGCAATGCGTTCCAATGTGCCGGTTATCATTTCGCATCAATCGGGCGTTGCCGAAATTTTAACGCACGCCGTTAAAACCGATTTTTGGGACACCAATGCCATAGCCGATGCCATTTATTCGTTTATAAAATACGACGGCTTATCAAAAATGTTCAAAGAAAACAGCAAAGCCGAAATTGATGAACTTAAATGGGAAAATTCCGCAGCACACGTGCGAAAAGTTTATTACAATACTTTTTATCAATTTTTAAATTCTTAAATTTTTTTTATAAAAAGAACAAAAAGAAAATAAGAAAAAGATTTAATAAACCTGTTTTTTTTGAAAATGTAAAAAAAATTTTTTACAAAAAAAAAGAAAAAATAAAAAAAGTAAACAGCGAAAAAATTAAGAAATAACATATAAAAAAAAGATATTATGAAAACTATCTGTTTTTATTTTCAAGTTCACCAACCTTTACGACTTAGAACATATCGTTTTTTCGATATAGGTGATGACCACTATTATTACAACGATTTTTTGAATAAATCAATTTTGCAGAAAGTTGCAAAAAAATCGTATTTGCCTACCAACAAGCTCATGCTCGAATTGATTAACAAACACGAAGGGAATTTTAAAATAGCCTTTTCGTTGTCAGGAACGGTAATTGAGCAATTTCAAAAATACGCTCCCGAAGTGATAGATAGTTTTAAAGCCCTTGCAGCTACCGGAAAAGTAGAGTTCCTTGCCGAAACTTATTCACATTCGCTCTCGGCTTTAGGCAACGACCAAGAGTTTGTAGCTCAAGTAGATAGACACAAACAAAAAATTCAGGAACTTTTCGGACAAACACCCACGGTGTTTAGAAATACCGAATTAATTTATTCAGACGCCATTGGCGAAAAAGTTGCCAACATGGGTTTCAAAGCCATGCTTGCCGAAGGTGCAAAACACGTTTTGGGTTGGAAAAGTCCAAATTATTTATACTACAATCCCAACAACAAAAAATTGCAACTATTGCTTAGAAACTACAAACTAAGCGACGACATTGCGTTCCGTTTTTCCAATCAACGCTGGAACGAATGGCCCCTAACAACCGACAAATTTACCCAATGGCTCAATGCTTTGCCAAAAAACGAAGAAGTGATTAATTTATTTATGGATTACGAAACTTTTGGCGAACACCAATGGAAAGAAACCGGTATTTTTGAATTTATGGCTGCCCTTCCCGAAGCCATTTTGACCCAAACTCATTTTACATTCTCAACACCTTCGGAAGTGCTTCAAAGCTTGCAACCCGTAGCTCCGCTTCATGTGCCTTACCCTATTTCATGGGCAGACGAAGAGCGCGACTTAACGGCTTGGTTGGGCAACGAACTTCAAGACGATGCTTTTGAAAACCTTTACAAAATCAGAGATTTGGTGTACAAATGCAACGACAACAATTTGATGAAAGATTGGTACAACTTGCAAACCAGCGACCATTTTTACTACATGTGTACCAAATTTTACTCAGACGGCGATGTTCACTCCTATTTCAATCCATACAATTCGCCTTACGATGCGTATGTAAACTACATGAACGTTTTGAGCGATTTTATAGAGCGCGTTAAAGAAAAAGCATCTCAAATAATTGTTCCCGATGCTTTAAGTGTAGAGCAAGCTAATGAATTGATTTCCAAATACGAAGAGGCTTTAGCCAAATTAAAATCGGAAGTAAAACTTTTGGAAAGACCTCAAGAAATAGAAAAAGAAGTTGCAGAAGTTGAAAATAAAAAAGAAGAAGAAGAGGATAACAAAAAAATAGACAAAACAAAGGCTATTTCAAAAACAAAGCCCAAACTCAAGGCAATAGAAGAACCCGAACCCGAAACTTTGGAAAAGGCTAAAGAAGAAGACAAGCCAAAATCTAAAAGTAGGAAAAAATCGGATAAACAATAACATTATGGCTAAAATCCAAAAAACTTTGCGGATTTAAAGTTATAGAAAAAGGCAATTTTTTTAAGTATCGCTTCAAAACAAGCTAATCTGTTTATTTTGAAGAAACTATCAAAATGAGAGCATTTCATTGATAGTTAATTTTACTTTATCAAAATTGCCTTTATTTTTTTTTTAGAAAAATATTTTTTTATTTTGTCAAAAATTATAAAAAAGCTTCTGTAAAAACAATTTTATTATTTATTAAAAATTTGATAGTCTAAAAACAATAGTAACTTATTACAGAAAAAACAAAAATTGGTCATTTTTAAGTTTTTTTTTCTTAAAACAATAAAAAAGATTGAACAATTGAACAATTTGTTGATAAAATTTCTCAAAAATTAATTATTTTACATTTTTTTGAATGATAGTTACTACCAATTTACATTATCAATTCCGTTTAAATCATTTTTTGCATATTAAAAATACGAAGCGTAAGGATATTTTTTGAAATAAAAACCAAAAAAAATGAACGAATCACTCATTAAACCCAATTATGTTTTTGAAACCAGTTGGGAAATTTGCAACAAAGTAGGCGGCATCAATACTGTTGTAGCCTCAAAATCAATTAGTCAGCAACAAAAATATAGAGATAATTTTATCTTAGTAGGTCCCGATTTGTGGCGAGAATCGGATATCGACCCTATTTTTGATGAAGACAAAAGCTTGTTTAAAGCTTGGCGACAAAAAGCCGCCGATGACGGCTTGCGCATCAAAATAGGACGCTGGAAAGTGAACGGACAACCAATCGTTATCTTAGTTGATTTTTCTCCTTTTATAGCCGAAAAAAATGAAATTTTCAAATCTTTTTGGGAAACCTATCATTTAGATTCCATTTCCGGCTCGCGCGAATACATTGAAGCCGCCGTTTTTGGATATGCCGTTGGTAAGGTAATTGAAAATTTTGTTCACTATAATTTAACCGTTCGCGACAAAGTAATTGCCCATTTTCACGATTGGCAATCGGCTGCCGGTATTTTGTATTTGAACCAACATACTCCACAAGTAGCCACCGTTTTTACCAATCACGATACCGTAATTGGCGAAAAAATAGCCAATGCCGGAATGGATTTGTATCGTAAATTAGAAACATACAATGGCGACAACATGGCACGCGAACTTCACGCTACGGCAAGCCATTCGTTGGAAAAAATTTCGGCTATCATTGCCGATTGTTTCACTTCGGTAAGCGAAATTACGGCTGCCGAAAGCAAACAATTTTACGAAAAATCGGTTGATGTAATTACGCCCAACGGTTTCGACAACGGTTTTATTCCTGAAGGCGAACAATTTAAAATAGCCCGCCAAGAAGCCAAACAAAAACTTTCGGAAGTTGCAAGTGTAATGCTTAAAAAAGATATTTCTTCCGATACTGTTTTTATAGCCAACAGCGGTCGCTACGAGTTTAAAAGCAAAGGTATTGATGTATTTATCGATACCATGGCACGCTTAAAAGAGCGCGATGATTTGCAACAAGATGTGGTCGCTTTTATTTTTATTCCGGCAAATAATTATGGACCCAATAAAGAATTGGTAGATAGCTTATACGCTTCGGGAACAGGCGAATGCGATAGCGTTTTAACCCACTCGCTACACGACCCCGAATACGATGAAATTTTAAACCACCTTAAACTCAGAAACATCAAAAACGACGACGGCTCTAAAGTCAATCTAATTTATGTTCCTGCCTTTCTCGATGGTAACGACGGAGTTTTCAACAAACCGTATTTCGATTTGCTTATAGGCATTGATTTAACCATTTTTCCATCGTATTACGAACCTTGGGGATACACTCCTTTGGAAAGTTTGGCTTTCCACATTCCAACCATTACCACCAACAAAGCCGGAATAGGCATGTGGATAAATCGCGAATTGGTAAGCGTAAACGATGGAATTGAAGTTTTTGACCGCGAATTTGATAATACAGACGAATTGGTTAATAAAATTGTAGCCAGTGTAATGAATCACATTAAAAAATCGCCTTACGACAAAGAACGCGCACAAGAAAACGCCTTTGCCATTTCGCGTATTGCACTTTGGAAAAATTTAGTGAAATTTTACGACCGTGCATATTCCATTGCTTTGTCAAAAATTCCGATGCGTGCCGATTTGATTAAAACCGTTCAAACTACTTACACTAAAGTACAACGCATTTACAAAAGCAATAAAGTAGTTTGGAATAAATTTACCGTAAATCCACAAATGCCCGAAGCCTTAAAAGGTTTAGAAGAAATAGCACGAAACCTCTGGTGGTCATGGAATTACGAAGCCGACGAACTGTTTGAATCCATCGATGCCGAACTTTGGCAGAAATGCAATAAAAACCCTATTATTTTGCTCAAAAGCGTTTCATACACACGCTTACAAGAATTAGAAGCCGATAAAGCTTTTTATAAAGAATTTTCAACAATTTATAAAAAGTTTAAAGAATACATGGCGGAAGCCGAACACTCCAAAACCGAAAAAATAGCCTATTTCAGCATGGAATACGGTTTGATAAACAATCTGAAAATTTATTCCGGCGGTTTGGGAATTTTGGCAGGCGACTATTTAAAAGAAGCAAGCGATGCCAATTACAACATGGTAGCCGTAGGATTTTTATACAAATTCGGTTATTTTACTCAAAAATTGAGCCTCAACGGAAGCCAAATGGTTGAATACGAAGCACAAGATTTTACAAATCTTCCCATTACGGAAGTGAAACATAAAAACGGCTCGCAGGTTATTGTACAATTGGCTTTTCCCGGAAGGGCAGTTTATGCAAAAGTATGGAGAGTAGATGTAGGTCGAATTCCTTTGTATTTGCTCGATACCAATATTTCTAAAAACAACAAAGAAGACCGCGAAATTTCGCACCATTTATACGGCGGAAACAACGAACACCGCTTAAAACAAGAAATGGTTTTAGGAATTGGAGGTATTAGAGCTTTGCGCGAATTGGAAATAGAACAAGACATTTACCACATTAACGAAGGACACGCCGCATTCACCGCTTTAGAACGCTTGCGCGAATTGGTTCAAGAAAAGAATTTTACCTTTTCCGAATCTCTTGAAATTGTTCGCTCATCTTCATTATTTACCACTCATACGCCCGTGCCTGCCGGACACGACTCATTCAGCACCGACCTTATGATGGTTTACATGGGGCATTATCCTCAGCGTTTGCACATAACTTGGGAAGAATTTATCAATATTGGAAAATCAAGCCCCGGTGCAAAAGAAGATTTTTCGATGAGTTATTTAGCAGCTAATTTTTCGCAAGAAATTAACGGCGTTAGCAAGCTACATGGCGAAGTTTCAAAAGATATGTTCCAAAAACTTTGGGAAGGTTATTATACCGAAGAACTTCACATCAGCTACGTTACAAACGGTGTTCATGCACCCACTTGGACTGCTCCCGCTTGGCGCAAACTCTTTGGAAGTGAATTTGGTAAAAAAGAAGAACAAAAAATTTCAACCAAAGAATACTGGCAAAAAATTTATAAAATTTCGGACGATAAAATCTGGAAAATCAAAGAACAGCAACGAAAAGTACTCATTGACTTGATAAAAGACCGTTTGAACTCAAACTGGACTGCGCGACACGAAGACCCAAAATACATTGCAACGGTTAAAAACAGCATCAATGAAAAAACCTTAACCATTGGTTTCGCTCGCCGATTTGCTACTTACAAACGGGCTTATCTGTTGTTTAAAAACATTGATCGCTTGGCTAAAATAGTAAACAATCCCGACAAACCGGTTCAATTTCTTTTTGCCGGTAAGGCGCACCCACACGATAGAGGCGGACAAGACCTCATTATGCACATTACCGAAATTTCAAAACGACCCGAATTTATGGGAAAAATCATTTTCCTTGAAAATTACGACATCGATTTGGCAAAAAAATTGGTACAAGGTGTTGATATTTGGTTAAATACTCCTACACGTCCACTCGAAGCCTCCGGCACAAGCGGAATGAAAGCCGTTATGAACGGTGCCATGAACTTTAGCGTTCTCGACGGCTGGTGGGTAGAAGGTTACAGAGCCGATGCAGGCTGGGCTTTGCCTTTGGAAAAAACTTACGAAAACCAAGCTTTCCAAGACGAACTCGATGCCGAAACCATTTACGGAATTTTGGAACAAGACATTATTCCAACTTTCTACAAACGAGACGAAAAAGGGTTGCCTTACAAATGGATTGACTACATTAAAAGCACCATTGCCAATATAGCTCCCGAATTTACTACCAAGCGTATGCTCGACGATTATCACGACCGTTTTTACGGAAAACTTAGTGCCAGAAGCATTAAAATGCGTGAAAACGACTACGAAATGGCAAAACGTTTAGCACGATGGAAAAAGAAAGTAACATTGGGTTGGGACAGTTTGGAAGTAGTATCCATTGATTTTCCTGTACCTCCCAAAGAAGGATTTACTTTGGGTAGTAAATACAGTGGAACGGTAGTGCTTGATTTAAAAGAACTTTCGGAAATTTCCATTGGAATTGAATTGATACTCGCCAACATTAATGCACATGGCAACGTTACCATTTTGGAATGCAAAGAATTGGAATTGATTAAAAAAGAAGCAACTAAAGTATTTTACAAAGTTGAGTTCAATTTTAATTATACCGGAACATTAAATTACGGTTTGCGTGCCTTCCCTAAAAACGAAGATTTGCCTCACAGACAAGATTTTAGTTATTTAAAATGGTTATAATCCAATTCTTAAAAAAAGATAGATTTATAAAAAAAGGCTTCAAATTGAAGCCTTTTTTTGTTTTTGTATTTGAATGATTTTCAGATTATTCAACTTATCACAACCAACTGATTATCAATACATATATAAAATAAAACGATAAACTTCATTTTTTATAATATTACCATTTCGTTTCATCAAATTCAATTAAAAAAGTTGAAACTTCCACATTTTC
>DYNA01000088.1:6988-17062 GCA_020721325.1 Paludibacter propionicigenes | reverse complement strand
ACTAAGAGAAAGAGAACTTGTAATTATCAATTAATTAATTATTTATAGATAATTACACAAAAAAAACTATGTAACATCAAGCACCGAAAAAAGTTCGGCAAGCGGGTCGTGAGTAGAGTTTATTTTTTGAAGCATGTAGTTTAGCTCTTGGGTCATTTCGGGCAAAAGTTCGGTAGTCAAATGTGCCGGTGCTGACGGAATGCCCACAAACTGCCCCAAAACCAATAATGCAAAAACATGCCGCAATTCCTTCTCTTCCAGTTCGTACCCTTGGGCAAGTTTATTGCGCTGAATTTCATTAAATTGTTTGATGAAAATTTTTATTTTTGAAAAAAAAATCATTTCCTTTTTGTTCAAATGTTAATATTTTTGTTAAAAATTAAACTTCTTTATTTCAAAACGGGAACTTTGGTAAAATTTTAATTTCTAAGCAATTGCATAAAAAAAGCTCTAATGATAGCCATTTGAAGTATGAAATATTAGGATTGAGTCGATTGACTTATTTTTTTTGTAAAATAAACCATAAAAATTATCAAAAAGGCACTTAAAATGCTGATTGCCGCGTTTTGAGTTCCGTAAGTGTCGGGATTAAAATCGGTTGAAGAATTATTGTAAAAAAAATAAAACAAAACAGCCATGCCATTGTTAAAAAAATGCGCTAAAATGGGCAACCAAAGGCTTTTACTCCAAATAAGCAAATAACCAAAATAAATACCTAAAAGAAGGCGTGGCAAAAATCCGTAAAATTGCAAGTGCATGGCACTAAAAATAAAGGCTGAAATAAATATTCCCCAATGTTTGTTGCCTGTAATAAGCGTAAATTGTTTTTGAAATATTCCCCTAAAAATTAATTCTTCGCCCAAAGCGGGTAAAATAGCTATAATCAACAGATTAGTAAACAAACCGGTAATGGTTTGAGTGGTTAAAAATGCCTCAGTTATTTTTTTTGCCTGTTCTTCGCTCGCTCGCATCCATTGCTCTAAACCGTGCCATGTTTGGGGCAATTTGAGTGTTTCGTTGAATTGAATTAACACATTTACAAACGGTAAAGCCACTAAAATAGTTATAAAAACATATAACATGGAAATTTTACCGGGTTTTTTATCTAATTTTAAATAATTACTTAGGCTTTCGCCAAAAATAAATGCCACCGCCAGCGAAGGGATAATAAACAATCCAAGCGTTTGAAGTGCTTGAAAATATTTTATAATGGGCATATTTTCAATCACATTTACATCAAAATATGTTTCAATTTGGTTTAATTGGAGATTAAAAATTGCAAATGCCAAAAGCGTTCCAACCAAAAGTGTTGCTAAAAACAATATCAATATTAAAAATAAAGTAAAAATAAACTGGAAAAAGGGCGAGGAATCTCTAAAAAATACATTCATATTTTAAAATTCAAACATTTTTAATACAATTTTAAATCGGCAAGCCATCATATCAATTTATTAATAATCAGCTTATTGCTTATTCATCAAAAAGCATTTTGTAAACAATTGATACCAGAACTCTCAAATGAAGTTAAGATTAATTTTGTAAAATCATTTTTTTGTTTTTGTAATCGATAACCGCTTGAAAACGCAACAGAAAATCACCGCCTAACAATCCCCAAATCAATGGTTTACCCAACGCTTTGTAAAGGTCGTTTACGTTACTCAAATCAATGTAAGCCACCTCAAAATTATCCAATTCAAAATCCGCCATTTGAATTTTTGGCAAAATACCAAAATAAAAATCTATTTTGCCTTTACTTACACCTACCGACACAACGCCTTCTGACCCTAAACCAAGTTCTTCGCGCTGTTCGGGAGTTAATTTATCGGTTATATGGTTATTAAGTTCTTCGGTATCAAATTCAATTTTTTCAATCAAATGTTCCGTTAAATTTTTTTCAAGAACCGTTTTTGAAGCTCCGGTATCAATAATGAGTAAAGCTTCATAAGTATCATTTAATAAAGCTTTTACAAAAATATGACAACCCTCGCCATCAATAAAATCTATTTCAATTGGTATTTCAAACATTTTTCTTTATTTTTCTAAAATTTTATTCAAGTAGATGTTAAAACCAGACGTTACATTGAAATAATTTACAATTTTGTCAAGAAATTGAGGTTCAAAAATTTCATTATCGTCAATTTTTTTAAAAGCTACGTATTCTTTGAGTTTTAAAAGCTCCGAAAATTGAAAATTTTTATCAAAACCACGGGGCAAATTGCTCAAACGCTCGCCCCAGAGTTCGTTAAAGGTCGATTTAAAAGCATTTTGTTCTATTTGAGTTACAAAATCATGCGGATTTCGATAAATTTCATTCCTTATTTCTTTTAAAGCAGCCGGAACCGGACAATGCAATCCGCCGGCAATAAAGCTGTTTTCGGGTTCGATATGAAAATAATAACCGGCATTTCCACTTTTTTTTCCACCATTTACAATGTACGCACCAAAATTGGTTTTGTATGGAGTTTTATCTTTGGAAAAGCGTGTATCTCTGTGTATTCTGAAAACACAATCTTTGGGTTTTAAATAACTTACGGTAGCATCAAACTCCGCAATTTTTAATATTAAAATACCAATAAACTTTTCAAAACTTTGTTTGGCATCTTGATACACTTCTTTTTGGCTTTCAAACCATTCTTTTGTGTTGTTTTCTTTGAGTTGCCAAAGAAAATCCATTATTTTTTTTTCCAACATTGCTAACTTTTTTTTAGAATTTTTTTAAGCTAAAATGAATAAAATCAATGAATTAATCTTTAAAATCGGTTGATAAAATTCTAAATTCGGTTCTACGATTGAGCTGATGCGCTATCTCTTTTTGAGTGCTGGTTTTCAGATTGTTAATGAAATTTTCATCTAACACATCGCCTTCTTTAAAAAAGGTATAAAGTTCAGAGGTTTTTTTATCAATGGTTTTTGGGTGTTCCTCGCCATATCCTTTTGCCGAAAGGCGTTTGCCGGAAATACCTTTGCTAATAAGGTAATTAACAACAGATTGCGCACGGTCTTGGGAAAGCTGTTGATTGCCTTCGGAAGTGCCGCGAAAGTCGGTATTTGCGCCCAATTCAATGGTTATATTTGGGTTGTCGTTCAAAAGTTCTACCAAATTGTCGAGCGAAATCATCGAAATGGGGCTTAAATCGGCTTTTGCGTAAGCATATTCTATGTTGGGAAGTTCAAAAACTTTCTTTATCGGAGGCATCATGATTTCGATGTTCAAATTTTTGGATTGTTCAATGCCGCTGGTCGTTTCTTCGGCTTTTCCTTTCAAGTAACCTTGCGCTTCGGCAGTGAATAAATAGTCGGTTTCGGGGGTTAAATCGAAACGAAACGAGCCGTTGTCGGCTGTAATTCGTTCCATTGAGCTGCCGTCAGAACCTATTAAACTCACTTTTGAACCTTTCAAAACCAATCCGGTTTCGGCATCTTTAACCAATCCGGTCAAAGTAATTTTTATTTCGGGAAGGGAAAAAGAAAATAAGTTATCACTCATTTTTTCATTTCTTGTAGATGAAAATAATCCGGCATCGTTTGCTTCATCTTTAAAACTAATTCCAAAGTCATCTGCTTCCGAGTTTATTGGAACTTTCATATTTTCTACATGCCAAATCCCTTTGGTTTGAACGGCTTTAAAAATATCCAATCCACCCATTCCCAAATGTCCGTCAGAGGAGAAATAAAGTGTAGAATCATTTCGCATATACGGAAACATTTCATTGCCTTGTGTATTAATTTGTCCGCCCAAATTTTCGGGTTTTCCCCATTGCTCGGTTTTTCGTGTTTTTGTAACTTTCCATAAATCTTTTCCTCCAAAACCGCCTTCCATTTCGGCTACAAAATACAAAGTTAATTCATCTTCCGAAATAGCCGGATGACCTACGGTAATGCTACTGTCGGCAAGCAATTTAACTTCAGTTGGAGCTTGCCAAACTTGCGATTTTTTTTCGGTAAAATAAATTTTACAACCCGAAGTTACACCTTTTTCTTTGGCACAGCGAGTAAAGTGCATGACTACTCTGTTTTTATTCAAATTGGGTGTTCCGTCGTCAAAATTGGTATTAATAACTCCTTCATCGAGCAAAACCGGCTCCGACCATTTGCCGTTGCGAGCTTGAGTAGCTACAAAAATACTGCTAAACTTTTGACCGGAAGCTGTATTGACTTTGTTTCCAAGTGAGGCTTCGCGTGTAGAAGTAAAATATATTTCGGCATAGCTGCTTTTTGAGTAAACCGGACAAAAATCGCTTTGTTTTGAGTTAAATGCCTTTAATTCAGTTACAATGTAAGCCGTTGGCGCATCTTGCCATTTTTTTATCGTTTCGATGGATTTTAATCCAATTTCGGCACGTTCATCGTTGGGTACAAGTTCTTTGTAGAGTTGATATTGCTCTTTTGCCTTATCAAAATCTCCGTTCATTTTCAATATGTTAGCATAGTGCAAAACGGCTTGCGTGTCAGAATATTTCCCACTAATGGCTTTTTTGTACCACGAAGCCGATTCTTTGGGCATGTTCATGCGCCTATAACATTCGGCTATTTTAAAAGAAATCTCGGCTTTTAGTGGCTTTTTCTTGGTTTTGCTGTAGGCTTTTTTGTAAATATCTATGGCTTTAAACAATTCACCGTTTTCAAAAAGTTTATCGGCTTTTGCAAATTGATTACTTTTGCCCTGAGCATGAATGGTTATGCTGATAAAAAATGAAAGTATCAATAATAATATCGTTTTTTTCATTGTATTTTTTTTATAAAATTTTATATTTTTTATGCAAAATTATGTATTAAAAAAAGCTGTTAAAAATAAAGAAAAAAATTCAAATTTGAAAAATTATTTTTTCTCAGCCCAATAAACGCCTATTCCAAAAGAAGCTTGTTTACGATTTACTTGCGAAAAATAACTTTTAAATTCGGTACAAAAATTTATTTTAAAATGCTTGTAATCACTTCTTTCCATAAATTCTAAAAACCGAACGAACGCGGGAGTTTTACCATAAAAATCATTTATAATAACATATTTTTTTGAAATTCGTTGCATTTGCGAAAGTATAATTTCGCGTTCTTTTTGTTTCATGCCATGCAAAACCAACGAAGCGGTAACAATATCGTAGGAATTATCGGGAAAATGCGAAAAATTGATGCCATCGACTACCGAAAATTCTATTTGATGACCAAATTTTCGCTTTGCCTGTCGAATCATATTGGGTGCAATGTCTATTCCGCTTACATTTTTTGCCCCATTTTCTTTGAAAAGCATTGCCCAAACGCCCGTTCCCGTTCCAATATCCAAAACATCTTGATTGGTTAGTTCAATGTTTTGCTGAACAATTTGCATTGATTTTTTTAAACCCAAACGCACGTAATTATTTAGCATAGCGTAAAATGGAGCAATTAAATTGAAAATTATTTTAGCAAAAGCGTGTGGATTTTTAATCATAAAAACAATTCTTTTTCAGAAAAAATATTAAAGTTTGACATAAAAAGTTAATATAGAAAAGAAAAAAACAAATAAAATAATAAAACCTATTGCAATTTGTTGTGCATCTTTTCGTTTGGAAATGCGAATAGTATCGGAATTAAAATACGCCATGGTAGGAAAAAATAAAATAAGCAAAGAGGCGGCTTGAATAAAAACATAAGGCGTTCGAGCCGGAAAACCTACCAAAAAAAGCAAAACACTGCCAATAAAATAAGGCAAATAAATGGTTCGGAGTTTGAAAATAATCTGGGCTTTGGGCAAAATAAGCCAATCGCGGCTATAAGCTGCCCGCATAAACGAACTGCGTGCTGCGCGTCCCATAAAAAAAAGCACAAAGGCCGAAATTATTCCCAAAATAAGAGCCAAAGCCGGCGACAACCCCGACCAGTTAAACACAAAAAGCAAACCGTCTAAAGTTGCAATTCCGGCTATCAAACCACCAAAAGTGAGCTGAAAGGAAACAACATAAGCCCATGTAAAAAATAATTTGAAAAGCCCCGCCGTTGTTCGGAGTCCGTAAGCTATGTACCAAAAAAAGAACCCGAAAAAAAAGGTGATTGCCGGACCTACTGCAAAAATATTGATGATGTTGTCTTTTGTCCAAAGAGGTGAATCATTGGGAGTTAAATACTCAATAATATAGTTTGAAAAGCGAATTTCGATGCCCGAACTCGTAGCCATATACTCTGAAGCAAACAATGGAAAAATATACACAAAAACATAAGCCAACATAAATAAAATGGTGGAATTTAGCACTATAACGTAAGGCTTCGTTTGATTAACATTTTCTGTTTTATCCATTTTAAAATTTTCTTTTTTATTGTTTGAAAAGTCAAAATTATTTATTTTTTTTATTTTTCAAAAAAAAATTTTGATGCAAAACCTTTTCTATTTTTTTTTTTTTTTTTTGAAAATTTAGATTTTAATTTGTTTGAAAAGAAAAATGGAAAATTAATTATTATTAAAACCCAAAACAGATTCCGTAAAAAAAAACATAAGTATTTGATTTTTAATCTAAAAAAAAGAGAAGATTAAATATTTTAAAATTTACTTTGTTTTTTTTTATTTCAAATATTGATTTTTAAATAAAAAAATGTATTTTTGGTAAAAAAAATAATTGCCCCTTTTGATTAAAAAAAACTATTATTCGTTTTTTATCAATCATTTAATTTTTTTTTACAAAATTATAAAAAAATAATAGTTTGAATAAAAAATCGAATGCAAACAAAATTACCGTATTATTTATTGAAATAATTCTTTTTCTTTAAAAAAATAAAAAAATTAATGAAAATCATCTCATACAATATCAACGGAATACGTTCGTCCATAGAAAAAGGCTTAGCGGATTGGATAAAATTAAATGATGCCGATATTGTTCTTTTTCAGGAAACTAAGGCACAAAAAGAACAAATCAATTCGCAAGTTTTTGAGAAAATGGGCTATCATGTTTACAGCTTTTCGGCTCAAAAAAAAGGGTACAGTGGCGTGGCATGTTTAACAAAAACAAAGCCTTTGCACGTAGAATACGGCATGGGAATTGAAAAATACGATGCCGAAGGAAGGTGCCTGAGAATGGATTTTGAAAATTTTTCGGTTTTGAATACATATCACCCTTCCGGTTCGAGCGGTGATGAACGCCAAGCTTTTAAAATGCAATGGCTTGCCGATTTTCAAATTTATATCAACAAATTAAAACAATCTTTTCCCAAGTTAGTTATTTCTGGAGATTTTAATATTTGTCATCAAAAAATTGACATCAACAATCCGCAAAAACATAATAAATCTTCCGGTTTTTTGCCGCAAGAGCGCCAATGGATAGGTCAATTTATCGAAAGTGGATTTATTGACACTTTTCGTTGGATTTACCCAAACCAAGAGAATCGCTATTCGTGGTGGAGTTATAGAGCTAATTCGCGCCAAAAAAATTTAGGCTGGAGAATTGATTATCACTTTGTTAGTGAAAACTTAAAAGATATAATTTTCAAAGCCGATATTTTTCCTGAAGTGCAACATTCAGACCATTGCCCTATTTTTTTGGAACTGGAATAAATGTTGTATTTTTATATAACTTTTTGGTTATTTTTTGTTGAATATGATGTTTTATTAAATATTCATTTATAATAAAAATACTTATGCTATACTTTACTTGCGACATAGCCAATATAGAATATTTTCCTGAAAATAAGACAGTTCTAATACATTGGAATAACGATTTTGAAGATGCCAATAAGTATTTTCTAATCCTATCAAAAGCCTTCACTTTGTTAAAAGACAAAGGCTGCCAACATTGGGTAAGCGACTTGAGGGCAAAAGGAAAACTTTCGTTTTTGGAAACCGAATGGCTGCGAAAATACATGATGCCTCATGCCATTGAAAATAATGTTAAAAAAATAGCATTTATTATCAATCAAGGCGATGAAGAAAATGTTAAACGCGATGCTATTTTGCGTGCCACACAAGCTCGATTGAATTTGCGATTTTTCTATTCTCAAACCGAGGCTTTTCAATGGTTTGAAACCAAAATAGAACAAATGATGGGATAAAAAAATGTTCAAAATTATTTTAATACAAAAAAAAGAATTAATAAAATGCTAATTGTAGGAATAGCCGGAGGTACGGGGTCTGGAAAAACCACCGTAGTAAAAAAAATAATGGAAAATTTTCCGCGCAACGAGGTTGTTGTGCTTTCGCAAGATTCATACTATCGCGATAATAAGCATTTGGCTTTAGAAGAGCGGCAGAAAATTAATTTCGACCACCCAAATTCAATCGAATTTGAATTATTGGTAGAGCATTTAAAATTGTTAAAAGCTGGAAAATCAATAAAACAACCCATTTATTCTTACTTAACCTGCTTGCGTTCAGATGAATATGAAGTGATTGAACCCAAAAAAGTAACCATAGTGGAAGGGATTTTAATTTTTTCCAACAAGGCGTTACTCGAAATGTTTGATATTAAAGCGTTTGTATATGCCGATGCTGACGACAGGCTCATTCGTGTCATACATCGCGATACGCTTGAGCGCGGAAGAGACGTAAAAACGGTTCTCGAACGCTACTTAAAATCGGTAAAACCTATGCACGAGCAATTTATTGAGCCTTCAAAAGTTTATGCCGACCTTATCATTCCCGAAGGTGGGCAAAATAAAGTAGCTATTGAAGTATTAACCAGCATTATAGAAAAAAATTTAGCACTCGAAAAATAATTCGTTTGTATTGTTTGAACAACTTTAAGTAGAGGTTTGAAATTAGTTTATAATATTTTGAATGAAATTTTAACCAATCAAATAACCAATTTTATTATTATAAAAACGTTTAAACTAAATATTTAATAAAATAAAAATGGACTAAATTTTGTTCAAACTTTTAAAAATTAAAAATTACTTAAAATTTTGTTTTTTTTATAAAAAAAATACAATCTTTTTGCGCTGTGCCTGCAAAGGGAACTTTCTAAAGTTCTAATTTCTGTAAAAAATTGATAATAAATTGATTAAAATAAAAAAAGCATCATTTATCAGCGTTTAGAATGTATCAAATTATTTTACAAAGAAAAAGTAATTCGGTAAAATGAAAATAAAAAATAAATTTTAATGCAAATAATCATACAATTTTCAAATTAAGTTCTTATATTTGCAATACATTTTTTTTAACAAAAAATAATATAAAAAGTGAGCGTAAATAAATTTATAAAAGATGTTTTATACACCCGTGAGCG
Source organism: Paludibacter propionicigenes (assembly GCA_020721325.1). GTDB lineage: Bacteria > Bacteroidota > Bacteroidia > Bacteroidales > JAIFNL01 > JAIFNL01. The sequence goes on along the minus strand of DYNA01000088.1, from coordinate 7,880 downwards.
GGTAATTGTGCAGGATTTAGGTGCATTTATACGACAAACCGAACTTGCAAAAGTAGGTGAAAATAAAGATGTTATATTTCCACCCAAAACCATAATCCAATTCGATTCGAGTGAAAAAATTAGCGATGGCGTTTTGGAAAATTTTATTGTACAAAATGGCAAATTAAATCCCGAACAAACTCAAAAATTTATTTCCGATTATGTAGTGGATTTAAAAAATCGATTGCAAAATGGTGAAATAGAAGAAATTGAGCATTTAGGCGTTTTGAAAATGGAATCGGAGGCACTTGTTTTTACTGCCGATGTTGATTCGAGTTTTGTTCTAAATACAGCTCTTTCCGAACTGAAAGTTAATCCGTTGCCCGAACAAGAGATTGTAGCTCAAACTGAAAATACAAGCAAACGCCCTTCTATTGGTATTTGGATAGGAATAGCGGCGGCAGTTATCATCGTTCTTTTGTTGGTTTTTCCGGTACGAAATTATTTAAACCAGCAAAAATTGAACGCCGAAAAAGAAAAAATAGCACAAGCCGAGCGTCAGGAAGAAGCCAAGCTCGAAGCCCAAGCCAAGCGCGAAGCCGATTTAGAAAAAGCTGCTTTGGAAGCTCAAAAAGAAAAAGAAAAAGAAAACGAAAAGCCAAAATTGCGTTTTCACATTGTAGCCGGTAGTTTTAAAACAATGGCTAATGCCGAAACTTTAAAAGTCGAATTGACTAAAAAAGGTTATTCTGCTATTATTTTGCCACAAGACGGCGATTTGATTCGTGTTTCGATGGTGGCTTTTGAAAAAAGAAAACAAGCCGAAAAAGAAATGAAAAAAATCAATTTGAGCGAAGCAAAATACGACATTTGGCTTTATGAAATAAAATAATTTTTGATAGTGTAGGCTAAC
>DYNA01000088.1:0-6888 GCA_020721325.1 Paludibacter propionicigenes | reverse complement strand
AAAATACGACATTTGGCTTTATGAAATAAAATAATTTTTGATAGTGTAGGCTAACCAAAATTCTAAAAATAACAAAATATTTTTTTTATAAATCTTAATAATTTATTGTCATATTTTGAGTATATTTTATTATTCAAATAGAATAAAATAAAATTTAAAAAAACAAGTTTAGTTATTTTTAGAAAAAGTTATCCTTATTTTAACATTGTCAAATTAAAAAAAATATTGCCACTTTTTTTATAAAAAAAATTAAATTCAAGTGCGATGAACGACAATAACATTGACAATGAATTAGCTGACAACACGTTGGAAAATGAAAATCTCGAAAACAAAGATTTGTCTTTTGAAAAACAAATTCAGTATTCGGGAATGGCTTATAATAAAGACCCCTTGCCGCGCCGCGCTACTTTAATGACAGACGATATCTACATTAAAGAACGGCTCGACAGCCAAATAGAATGGTACAACAACAAGGCAAGCGAGTCGCAAAAAAAATACAAAATTCTCAGACGTTGGGAAATTGTAATCGCATCGAGTATTCCGGTATTGATAGGCTTTTCGCCAATGAGTTTTCTGGAAAATTTGAAATTAATGCCGCATTTGAGTATGTCCACAGTGTTTCAAATTTTAGCAGCCGTTGGCGGTGTAATAATTATTGTGCTAAAAGGTTTTAACGATTTGGAAGATTATTATAAAAACTGGAAAGAATATCGCGGCACAAACGAAGCTTTAAAACAAGAACGTTTCAAATATCTCACTCGCACAGAGCCTTACGACGAGTTAGATGCTTATCCTATTTTGGTAGAAAAAATAGAATCGATTCTTAAAAAAGAAATACAAAATTGGAGAGTTGTTTCAAAACCTTCAAACGAAATCAGTCAAAAAGCCTTAGATAGCATTGCTAATCAAATGAATAAGTTACAGGAAATAAGCGATGCCAAGAATAAAACAAAAAATTCAAAAGATAAAGAAAATAAAGAAGCTTAATTTTTTTGAAACTAATTTTTCCATTACTTATAAATTTTTAGCTAAACATTAACAGAATTTTTATAAAAATTAAATTATAAAATGAAAAAAGTATTTTTAGGAGGAACGGTAAACAATTCAACTTGGCGAAATAAATTGATACCTCAGTTGAAGGTCGATTTTTTCAATCCCGTTGTAGAAGAATGGACAGATGAAGCTTATAAACAAGAGCTTTACGAGCGCGAGCATTGCGATTTTTGTTTGTACGTAGTAACTCCCAAAATGAGTAGTTTCTATTCCATAGCCGAAGCCGTGGACGACTCAAACAAGCATCCGCTGAAAACCATTTTTTGCTATTTATTGGAAGATGAAGGACAGAAATTTAGCGATTTTCAACTCAAATCCATGAATGCCATCGGAAAAATGGTACAAAAAAATGGCGCACAATGGTTAAATACCTTAGATGAAGTAGCACTATTTTTAAACAAAGAATAAATCCGGTAAAAGTGTGAAAATAGGTTTGTATTTTGGCTCTTTTAATCCGGTTCATATCGGGCATTTGGCTATTGCAAATTACATGCTCGAATTTACCGAATTGGAACAAATTTGGTTTGTTGTTAGTCCGCAAAATCCGTTCAAACAAAAAAAAACGCTCCTCAAAGATTATCATCGCATCGAATTGATTTACAGAGCCATTGGTGAGCAAACTCATTTTAAAGTATCGGATATAGAAATAAAACTTCCAAAACCTTCTTACACCATTGATACGTTAGTGTATTTGAATGAAAAATATCCGCAGCATTCCTTTTCATTGATAATGGGTTCGGATAATTTAGAAAATTTTCATAAATGGAAAAATTTTGAGCAAATATTAAATTACCACACAATTTATGTATATCCGCGAAGCCAATATCAAGGCAGTAGATTTGACGCACACCCCAAAGTACAATTTGTAGAAGCACCTCAGATACAAATTTCGTCGAGTTTTATAAGAGAAAACCTTCAAAAAGGAAAAGAACTTCCGTTTTTTATGCCAACAGAAGCTTATAAATATTTACAAGAAATGAATTTTTATAAAACAAAAAATTAATAAAAAAAAACCTCAAAATAAATTTCGAGGTTTTTTTATATATTAAAGTCTAAGTTATTGCAAAAAATAGATCAATCCGTTGTGCCATTGATTTTAGTATTCCCACAAATCTTGCTCTAAATCAAAGATTTCTGATTTAATACGTTCCGATTCCAGCATGGCTTCCAAACCCAAAGCATAATCGTTGATGGCACGGTTTCCGTAAACGTTTGAAACTTTTTCAATGTAACTGGAAAACAATCGTTTAACAAAAATATCATCGAAAGTACGTCTTTCGCCATCGTTAAAAGCGTTAAAAACTTCTGTTCGAGCAAAAAGCGGTCTCAAATCGGGATAATAAACCCAAAACAATTGTTTGTATTTTTTATCTTCTTGGTCCACGTCGTCGGTTTTAAAATATTCGCGAATAGGACACATTCCAATTATTCGTACTTCCAAAACCGAGCGTTCACGGTCAAAAAACCAAAGTTCTTTCATCTGATATTGTTTCACATCAGAAGGATTTATAGAAGCTTCATAAATTTTAGTTTCCAATTCTCCTGTTTCAGAATTTTCGATTCTAACCGTGTCATTTCCACCGCCCATGCGGTCTTTTACTTCGGCAAAAGTCATAATTTGTTTAAACTCATTGTTGGGATCGGAAGGGTCATAAGCTTTTAAACCTTCGTTTTCGATACCGTAAAGCATCAAATTTATTAAACTCATACGGTCGTCAATAACATCGGAACCTTCTGGATAATAAAGCGGTAGATTGATTTTTTCGCGTAAATCGATTCTTCGCCAAACCAATTTTGACCACATTACATCGGCTTCGCGCAAAAAATCAAAAGGTACGGGTACGCGATTGGGGACATGCTCTTTTTGATAAACTCCATTTAATACACCCGCATCTTCTTGCGCTTGAATATTGGAGTAATTAGCTGTTAATAAAGCTATTAATAATAAAACAATTATTTTTTTCATAACTTATTTTTTTTTAATTTCTTTTATTTTTTTTTAAAGAAATTTTATTTTATCTATTTTTTTCATTTTTTTTCAAATGAAAATATTCGCTCTTTCATTGAATAAATATCAAAAGTTATGCCAATAAACCTATTTTTAATTTAAGAAAACAGTTTAGTATTGCTATTTATTAATTTTCAATACGTTCTATTTTTTAATTGTTCGTTATTTTTTGTACAAATGCAGAAATAAACTCAAATTAATCTCTTTTTCTAAAAAAAAAATAAAAGAATAAGGGAGGGAACGAGTTTTAAATAAAATCTGTAAATAATTGCAACTGCAAATATAAAAAACAATTTCAAAAAAAACCAATCATTTAAAGCTGCCAACGCCTGCCAACGGAAACGAAGCAAGCTGCCCAAAAGCCACTGACGTTAGAATGTTAGCGGTTTTTCATTATTTATATTTTTAAAAATTCATATTCATACACTTTCGGTTCTATTTTTTGAGATAATTGTTTTAATTTATCTCTTAAACCTGTTATTAGTTTAGTATAAGTTACATCTTCGCTTTTGTTATTCATTTTTCCTTTATCATTTCTGCCTTGAAAATATTCACGAATATCATATAAAGAAGCATTTACATTGTAGTCAACTTTGCCAAAGTTTTGAACTTTGGCAAAGTTTGTATGATAATACTTCCATAACTCACGACCGGCATCAAAAACAGCTTTTGCTTCGGGTGAAAACTCTAATTTTTCGGTGTTTTTTTCTCCTTTACCATTATATAAGTCGGCGTTTTCTTCAATTTTTAGCTTTCCGGTAATAAATTTGTTTAACAAATTACTTTCAAATCTTGCTGGTGAATTAATTTCTTTTTCTGTAAACGGTATCCAATGGTTTGTTCCTTCTTTTGAAGAAATTCTATTTTGACTATGAAACAAAGCAAAAGCCAAACAATCATTCTGAAATTCCTTGTCTTCTTCCCATTTTTTGTTTGGATACAGAAATTGGTCGCGGTCGTTGAGCCAAGTGGCTGCAATGCAATGTCTAACCGCAAAATAAACAGATATTGGAATAATATTTTGTATGCTTATTTTAACTTTTGTATCGTGAACATTGTTTTCAATTTTTGTGGCAATGTAGATGTATTTTTGATTTTGAAAATCATTACCTCTTGTGCTTAATGTTGCTATATCAGATTGTTGTGGTTTATGATAAAAATTGATTAACCAATTATTTATGCTTTCGTTTAAATCACCATAAAATGTTTTTTTTCCAATTTTAGTATTGCTTTTTTCGAAAATATCGCATTTAATGTTTTTAATTTTATTTTTTATATTCAAATTCCAAATAGTAAATCCGATAGGAAAACTACCTTTAACATTATCAAAAGTGTTAGCAGGAACAATAAAACCACCTAAATATTTTGCTAAAAAATATTCTTTAAATTTTTTAAAATTTGAACCTTGAATAAATTTAGGTTTATCAAAAATTCCTAAAAAAGCATCCGGCATCTTATCATAAATCTGAGCCATAAATAAAGCCGAAATTTCATTTGTCGCATTCCCAATTTTTGGTTTAAAGTATTGATTTAATTTATGGTCTTTTGCAACTCCTGCCCTGTTTACTCCGGTTCCTGTTACGGTTCTTGCGTTAGTTGCCTCCGCATAAGGTGGATTTATGTAAATAATTAGTTTTTTGCGTTCTTTTGGATTTTTTATAATATCGTGTAATGATTTAGGTAATTTAGAAAAATCATCATTTAAAAAGTCAAATTGAAATACGTGGTCTTCCAACAGGTTTGCACCGTTTTTTATTCGGTCTTTCATTACGTCCACATCTTGTTTATCTAATGTTGATGCCCAAATGTTATATTTATTTGTAAGCCCTGCAAGTAAATTTCCAGTTCCTGCGGCACAATCCCAAATATAATATTCGTCTTGCCAATCTTCTCCCAAAACATCAGATAAATATTTTTGTGAAAGTTCAACCCAGATTTGTGGTGTAAAAAAACTACCTTTTCTTTCTCTAACATCTTGCTGAACAAGCAAATCGCGGCGTTCTACAATATAATCCCAATATTGTTCTAACGGTGGTCTTTCGTATTTATTCCAAAATTGATTGTGTGCTTTTTGATTATCAATAAAATCGGCTCGTTTACTGTTAAAAAATCCGGAATCATCAATAATACGGTCTAATTCGTAAACATTTTTTTTAAGTAAAACATACAATTTTTGTTTTAAAGTTTCATTTTCTAATGATAATAAATCGGCTAAATAAAAATCGCCATCAATAATTCCAGATTTCTTGGCAATTTCCCAATTTACTGCAATTGTTGGTTTTACGGTTTGTAACCATTTGTTGTAAATAACTATGAAATTGTTTTTATCTATTCTTGTTTTTGTAAAACCGAATTTGCCTACAATAAAATTAGTTTTAATAAATTTTCGCAGTTCGTTATCATCTTTACCGAAATAATATAAAAGCGCATTTGTATCTAAAATACTTTTTACCTTATCAAAAACAAGATTAAATTCTTTTGTTTCGTAGTTGGAAGGTGTAATATTCCAATTAAAATCATTCACATAAAAAATGTCGTGAATATCATTGTAAGGAATAAAAGCAATTTTTTCGGCATCAAAAGCCCCCAACATAATTGGTGGTAAAAATTTATCATAAGTTTTTGCCTTTCCAATTGTTAAAATCAATTGAACCAAAGAATTATAAATATTAGAAATACCTTTTTTGGCTTCTGCCCAAAGCAAACTTTCTATTTCAAAAAGTTCTTTTCCGCTTTGGTGCATAGCAATGCAGAAGTCCACATTTCCAATTATTTTTGTTGTATCGTAAATCCAAAAATAATCTTTTGCAACTTTATTTTTTAATTCTTCTTCTCTAATATCTTTATCGTATGACATTACTGTTTTTATTAATGTTGTTTCAATTTTTAGTAACCGCTAACAAACAACAATACCCGCCGTGCAGTGCTTTTTCGTGCGTCAGCCCGTGCGTTGCGAAAAAGGGCTGGCATGGTCGGCTACCGTATATTAAGTAGCTTTTTATCAATCAGTTATTGTTTAAATGGATTTATTATTGTTAATTTATCATCAATGCGTTGTAAATGTTGCATATCTTCTGAATATAAAATGGAACAATCTGTTTCAATTGCAGATGCGATTATTAGACTGTCCCAAAAAGAAAATGAATATTTCTCTTTTATTTTAATGGCATAGATTATCGTACTTGCTGATATTTTAAAAAGTTCAAATGAAGATGTAAAAATATCAATATATTCTACTAATTTTTCTAATGATAATACTTTATTACGATACGCAACATTGGAAAATTCGCCTAATACTTGTGTTGAGATAACAGCATTTGGTAAATTGTAAATAAGTTTTGTTGTTGTTTCGGTTTTTGCATCATTATTTACAGATAGATACACTAAAATGTTTGTATCAATAAAAACTCTATCTATCATATAATTCTTCTCTATTAAATTGATAATTCTGTGGCAAATTAAATCTATTTTTTGAAAGAAAATTTTCTAATTTATTCCACTTTTCATTTTGCTCAACCGGTTTTTCAAATGACGAAATTTTATCAATTACATTGGGTGTTCTTATAAGAGTTTCATTCCAAACAATCCATTTTAAATAAAATTCTATCATTTCGTTTACAGACAATCCTTTTTCCTTTGCATATAAATTTGCAAGTTCTATCGTTTGATTATCAATATTTAATACTAATTGTGTTTGCATAATTGTAATTTGTTATTTTTGCAAATTTACGACTTTTTTTAATAATGAAAATACAAATATAAAAAACAATTTCAAAAAACAAACAAAAATCCTAAAAAATCATAACAATCCTTAAAAATCAGTGTTC
>DYNA01000087.1:12464-17160 GCA_020721325.1 Paludibacter propionicigenes | reverse complement strand
ATACAATTCATCCAAAAACACAGTAAGATGTAAATGTTATTTATTTACGATTACTAAAACGATGGTCAGTGAAAATTGTATCAATTTGTTAATAAATTACTTTTAAAAAAAAAAGTTCAAATTATAGTATAAAAATGAACGTATTTTATAAAAATATATTAATTTTCTTTTTTTTGTTAAAATTATCAATTCTTTATGGACAAACCACCATTGGTTATCCGTTTTTTAAAAATTACGAACACTCTGAATATCATTCGGGTAGGCAATCGTGGATGATTTCGCAAGCCCCAAACGAATTGATGTATTTTGCTAATAATGAGGGTTTACTGGAATTTGACGGATTGAATTGGAATTTATATTCTCTCCCCAATTGGACTATTTTGCGAAGCGTTTTGGCAGATGTCGATGGGCGAATTTATGTGGGTGCTGATAATAATTTTGGTTATTTTGAAAAAAATAAATCGGGAAAATTAGTATTTCACTCGCTCTTGGATTTGTTAAACGGTGCAAAACAAAAATACAACGAAATTTGGCGAATTTACAAAACCACCGATGGCATTGTTTTTCAATCGTATAAAAATTTAATTGTTTTCAAAAATAATGTTCTAAAAATATATCCCGCTCCTGCGGAATTTCATTTTTCTTTTTTGGTAAAAAATAAATTGTATTTGCACGATACAAAAAACGGAATTTTTGAATTTAAAAATCAAGAATTTTTATTACTCAAAGGCACTGAGAGCTTAGTAAGCAAAGAGATTTGCGGAATAATTACATTAAACCAAACTCTGCTTATTGCCACTACAAACAACGGTATTTTTAAGTACGAAAACAACAAATTAAGCATTTGGAAAAATATTTCTTCTGATTTTTTAATCAAAAATCAGATTTACAGTGTTTTACGAATCGATAATGACCGAATTGCTTTTGGAACGATACAAAACGGAGTGTTGATAACCAACAACGAAGGCGTGCCGATTTATCATTTAAACGAAAATTCGGGCATTCAAAACAACACGATTTTAAATATGTTTTTAGATGCCGATAAAAATTTATGGCTGGCAACCGACAACGGAATTGACTTGATTTACATTCATTCATCTATTCGGCAACTCAACAAGCAACAAGGTTTAAGTTCGGGCTATTCGGCTGCTGTACACAACGATAAACTGTATTTGGCGACCAATCGCGGCGTTTTTTTTAGTCCACTCAGCAAAAACCGAAATACTTTTTCCAATTTAAGTGCTTTTGAATTAATCCAGCAAACCAAAGGACAAGTTTGGACTTTGCAAGTAATTGATAATGTTCTTTTTTGCGGACACAACGACGGCACTTTTCTAATTGAAGGCAATCAGGTTCAAAAAATTTCAAACGTAAAAGGGGCTTGGACTTTTTTGCATTCTAAGCAAAACCCAAATCGAATTATCGGTGGAAATTATTCCGGTCTTTGTATTTATGAAAAACAAAACGGAAAATGGTTTTTAAAGAAACAACTCGCCGGTTTTGATGAATCCTCGCGTGTAATGCTCTTCGACAACAATGAAAACATCTGGATGAGTCACGGATTTAAAGGGCTGTATCACATTTACTTAAATGCCGAAAAAGACAGCATTACCGATGTTAAATTTTACAACTCGAAAAATGGTTTTCAATCCGATTTTGGAATCAATGTGAGTAAAATTCAAAACGAAATTGTATTTTTTTCACCTTTTGGTGCTTACATTTACAATGAAAAGAAAAATACGGTTTTACCTTCCGAGTTTTTTACTAATTTTTTTGATAAACAACCCATTAGCTACGCTTTTGAAGACAGTTTTCGCAACATTTGGTATTTTACCGACAAAAAAATGGGCGTAAAACGCTTATTGGAAGATGGCAGCTATCGCAACATTTCTTCGCCTTTTAAAGCCTTAGACGGCAGCTTTATAGGCGGTTTTCAATTTGTGTTTCCGCTCGACAATTCCAATCTGATAATTGGAAACGAAAACGGTTTTATGCACTACAATTCAAAATATGAGAAAACTTTTAAAAAAAATATCAATGTTTTTATTCATCAAGTTGCCATTTCGGGTACAGATTCTGTCCTTTTTGAAGGACATTTATTCGATGCTTTTACGCAAAGTTCAAATCTAAAGTATTCCGAAAATAAACTTTATTTTTCGTATTCGGCTGTAAATTATGAAAATACAGAGCGTTTGGAATTTTCTTCTTTTTTAGAAGGCTACGACGAACAGTGGACAAAATGGGAAAGCAAGCGAAACCGAGAGTTTACCAATTTAAAAGAAGGAAAATATCTGTTTAAAGTAAAAGCTCGCGATATTTATAATGTTGAATCTCAAATTGTTTCATTCGAGTTTGAAATCAATCCGCCTTTGAGTCGCAAGCCCGTTGCCTTTGTTTTGTATGCAACCATCGTTTTAATTTTTACATTTTCTTTCATTTTTTTTATAAAAAAAAGAGAAGAAAAATTAAAAATAGCCGAAAAATTAAGACAACAAACCAAATACATTGAAAAAGAAAAAGAATTGAAACACGAGGCACTGCTTGCCGAAAAAGAAATTATACGCCTTAAAAATGAAAAATTGCAAATGGAAATCATTACCAAAGACAAAGAATTGGCAAATTCGACCATGCTCACCATTCAAAAAAATAAATTTTTGAACAGCATTAAAAAAGATTTATCCAAAATTGTTTTCGATAGCGTAACGCCAAGCGTTAAAACTTCGGCTCGAAACATTATCAAAAAAATAGACGCCAACATCAATAATTCTGAAAACTGGAAAGTGTTTGAAACCCATTTTTCCAATGTGCATGAAGAATTTATGCAACGAATAAAAAAAGAATATCCCGAAATTTCGCCTACTGAACTTAAACTTTGTGCTTGCCTTCGCATGAATATTTCGAGCAAAGAAATTGCCGAACTTCTTAATATTTCGCTACGTGGAGTTGAGGCAAGCCGTTATAGACTCCGCAAAACACTCAATTTGGACAGAAGCGTTAATTTGACCGATTTTATTCTTTCTTTTTAAAAAAATATTCATAAATCAAGTTTAAATTAGAGTGATAGCCTAAATTGTACGCAACCAAAATTCTAAAAAATAGCAAAATAAAGTTATTTCCTAAAAAGTACTCAGTAGCTAAGGTTACCAATTTATTAAGACCTTTGAAAAATCAAAAACAGTATAAATTTTGTTTTTTGATTTTTATAAAAATAAATCTAATTTATTGTTTAATAGGAACATAATATTTCAAAAACGTATTTTTAACGTATTTTTTTTAGCCTTAAAAGTGTTTTTTATGTAGTCGATAAGTTTAAAAATGAATTTTTTTTTTTGTAATTTTATTAACGTTTTTTTAATACGGAAAAAATGTATTGAAAAATGTTAAACAATTAAATTACAAACTTAAAATTTAAAACTTATGAAAAAATTTTTATTTTTTGCACTGATGCTTATGTCATCTTTTAGTTTTGCACAAAATGCTCCGATTGATTTTGAAGTGGGCGGAAAAGGTGCCGATTGGGAATGGACTTCTCTAACTGATAATGCTACAATTGACCCTGAACTTGAAATGGTTGAAAATCCATTTTCTACCGGAATCAATACCACTGCCAAAGTTGCTAAATTTACTGCAACAGACGCATCAAAAGACTATGCTTTATGCCACTCTGACGGTATTGCTTCTTTTACTTTTGATGCAAACAATAGCACTGTAAAAATTATGGTTTACAAAACCGTAATTAGCAATGTAGGTGTTAAATTTGAGGGAGCCAGTCCGGCAAAAGAAATTTTGAAAGCGAACACAAAAATTAACGAATGGGAAGAACTTACGTTTGATTTTTCATCTGTTCAAGGAAATACCTATTCTAAAATTGTACTTATTCCCGATTTTGCGCCAAGAGACCAAGACAATATCGTTTATATGGACAACATTACTTTCTCTTCGGGTCAGTTGGTTTTAACTCCGCTTCAAACCATTAATTTTGAAGCTACTGGAATTGGTGCTAACTGGGATTGGACAATGGCTGCAAATGGTGATAACCCTGCCTTAGAATTTATCGATAATCCTTATGCTACCGGAATTAATACATCGGCTAAAGTTGCTAAATTTAGCGTAAGAGATGCCGGAGATGCTTGGGCTTTGTGCCATTCCGATGGAATTGGTTCTTTTAAAATGGACGCGACTACAAAAATTGTAAAAATAATGGTTTGGAAAAATAGAATCAGTGATGTAGGTGTTAAATTTGAAGGTACAACCGTTTTAGAGTTAAAAGTTCCGAATACCAAAACAGGTGAATGGGAAGAGCTGACGTTTGACTTTTCTGCACTTGTTGGCGTAATTGAAACCAAAATTGTTATTATTCCCGACTTTGCTGAAAGAGCTGCCGATGATGTGGTTTATTTCGATAACATTTCATTTACCGATGGCACAATCAGCACGATTGCAAATGCTCCAATTGAAAACATAAGCATCTTTGCTGCCGAAGGCGTTTTGAATGTAAACTGCCCAGAGGATTTATTTAACGGCAAAATTGAAGTTTTCAATTTAACCGGACAAATCATTTCTTCAAAAAATATTTTCAGTGCAAATGAGCAATTATCGATTGAAAAAGGTTTTTACATTGTAAAAATTTCTGACCAAAACAACAAACAAGTTGCTTCGCAAAAAGTTTTTGCAAACTAAAAAATTAGCTGGCGGG
>DYNA01000087.1:0-12364 GCA_020721325.1 Paludibacter propionicigenes | reverse complement strand
CGGGGTCGCTCAAAGCGACCCCGCCAGCTAAACGATTTCTTTTTTTTACAAAATAAAAATAAAGTTTTCCCAAAGTTATCATTTTTGAAAAAACTTTTTTAAAAACTACAAAATGAAAAATTTCTTTACTTTATTATCTGTTTTTTTATGGCTCTTTTCTTTTCAGACTTTCGGACAATTTACAACCGTAGGGCAGGGGAGTTATACTAACAATTTTCCCGGAACTGATGCTGCCGGAAGAAACTCTTATCCCGCCGGTTCTCCTCAAATTAGCGGTAATGCCATTGGCAAACCCGTTCCTACAAACGATTGGTATTCTAAATTAATCTTGGAAAACCATGCCAGCAATCTTTTTAACTATCCGCTGGCTATGAAAACCGTAAATTCAGGATTAGTAGTAAGTTACATACCTTGGGGCGTGTTCGACGATTTAGAACCCATTACCGTGGGAACGTCCAATTTGAATGCAAGCAAATCGACCATCAACGATTTTTCCGATTGGACAGTTACCATGGATTGGAACGATGGAACACGCAATTTTCAGGCAACTGCCGGAATTGGAATGCCCTTCCTTTATTTTCACAAAGCTACTGCCGATGTAGCTCAAGTAAAAGTAAACAACGGAACCGTTACCGTTTCTGCCGAAAAGCTAATCATCGAAAATGCACATTCGGGTGCTGATTTTGTAGTTTTTGCACCACAAGGAAGTACTTGGACTCAAAACGGAACCGTTTATACTTCCGATTTGAATGGCAAAAACTATTGGTCAATGGCAATGTTGCCGCTCACTGCTTCCAATCTGTCGGCTGTAGCCGAAGAATACGAGAAGTATGCCTACGTTTTTCCGGTAAATACCACAGCTAATTGGGCTTATGATGAAAATACAGCCAAAGTAAACACTGTTTTTTCGGTTACAACCGAAATAAAGGAAGGGACTGAAACACAAATGCTTCTTGGGCTTTTACCGCATCAATGGGCTAATTTGAGTGCTACTTCGGCTCAACCCAATAACTATTCATACACAACCGTAAGAGGCGAATTAAAGACTTTAGCCGGAAATACGTTTACAGTAGAAAATACTTACAGTGGAATTTTGCCCACTTTACCTTATTTAGCCAATTACAGTGAAGGTTTTAGTCCATCGGAATTGGATAAAAAAGTAAGCCAAATAGAAAACGATGGCTTAGCTACTTGGACAGACTCTTACAACGAAGGGCAAGTGATGAACCGATTGATACAAACGGCACGAATTGCCGACCAAACCGGAAACTTGGAAGCTCGAAACAAAATGATAGCCACCGTAAAAGAACGCTTAGAAGATTGGTTGAAAGCCGAAGCAGGCGAAGTGGCATTTTTATTTTATTACAATTCCAATTGGTCAGCCATGATTGGTTATCCTGCCGGACATGGACAAGACGGAAATCTGAACGACCACCATTTCCATTGGGGCTATTTCATTCATGCAGCGGCTTTTATGGAACAATACGAGCCGGGTTGGGCGGCGCAATGGGGCGACATGATCAATTTGTTGATTAGAGATGCGGCTTCTCCCGACAGAAACGATGCGAAATTTCCTTTCCTTAGAAACTTTAGTCCTTACGCCGGACATTGCTGGGCAAACGGTTTTGCAAGTTTTCCACAAGGAAACGACCAAGAATCGACTTCGGAAAGTATGCAATTCAATTCCTCTTTAATTCATTGGGGAACAGTTACTGGAAACGACGAAATTCGCGACTTGGGAATTTATCTTTACACCACCGAGCAAACTGCTATTGAAGAATATTGGTTTGATATGTACGAACGAAATTTTGGTACAAACCAAAATTACAGTTTGGTTTCGCGTGTGTGGGGAAATTCTTACGACAACGGAACTTTCTGGACTGCCGACATAGCCGCTTCTTACGGTATCGAAATGTATCCCATTCATGGTGGTTCGCTTTATTTAGGTCATAATTTGGCTTACGCCGAAAAATTATGGAACGAAATTAAAACCAATACCGGAATTATTGGCAATGAAGCTAATCCAAACCTTTGGCATGATGTGATGTGGGAATATTTGGCATTTACCAATCCGCAAGCTGCTATTGACTTATACAATTCTAACCCCGATAGAGCTTTGAAATTTGGTATTTCCGATGCACAAACGTATCATTGGTTGCATGCTATGAATGCACTTGGAAATGTAAACGCTTCCATTACTGCTAATTATCCTATTGCTGCTGTTTTTACTAAAAATGGAGTAAATACGTATGTAGCTCACAATTATTCTAATTCGCCTATAACCGTTTCTTTTTCCGATGGTTACAATCTGAATGTGCCGGCTAATCAAATGGCAACGAGTTTAGACATTTCAGCTTCGGGCGTATTGAGTGCCGACTTTTATCAGGCTTATACTGGCGGAAAGGTGAATCTTTCGATAGAAACTACCGGAACAGGCATTACAAAAGTAGCTTTCTTTGATGGAAATACTTCGATGGGTGAAGTTTCTCAAGAACCCTTTACACTCAAAACACCCAATTTGGCTTTGGGCATTCACAATGTATATGCAAAAATTTTTGTTGGCGATAATTTCAACGTTTCCAACATTGTTTCGATTCAAGTAGGCGAACAAATTCCATATTCCGGCACCGCTACAACCCTTCCGGGTGTGATAGAAGCCGGAAATTACGATAAATTTGAAGGTGGCATTGGTCAAGGAATTGCTTATGTAGATGTTTCGCCAAACAACGACGGCGATTTCAGACCCAACGAATATGTTGATGCAACCCAAGTTACAAACGAAGGCGCAACCGTTGGTTGGATTTCGGCAGGCGAATGGCTCGAATATACCGTAAACGTAGCCGAATCGGGCATGTATTCTTTTGCTTTCCGATATGCGTCGGGCAATGCAAGTGGTGGTGGTCCTTTTCAATTGTTGATTGATGGTGAAGCCGTTACAAGTTCTATTTCGGTGCCTTCGACTTCTACTACCAATTGGAACGTTTGGGCTACTAAAACAGTAACAAATATTCCACTCATAGCCGGAAACCATGTTTTGCGTTTAGCGTTTGCATCGGGCGAATTTAATTTGGGCAAAATGACCTTTGCTAAAACGGGCGAAATTACTTTTTCA
The DNA here is from genome assembly GCA_020721325.1 of Paludibacter propionicigenes. GTDB lineage: Bacteria > Bacteroidota > Bacteroidia > Bacteroidales > JAIFNL01 > JAIFNL01. The sequence continues at coordinate 9,252 of DYNA01000087.1, read as the reverse complement.
TATCCTGTGGCGAATGCCGGAAACGACATTAAAGTGCTTTTACCTGCCACTACTGCTACTTTAAACGCTTCGGCAAGCACCGAATCGACTAACCAAACGCTTAAATACAATTGGACACAAGTTTATGGTGCATCTACGGCTGTTTTTTCCGATAAAACTTCGGCACAACCTACCATTAGTAATTTGGAAGAGGGAATGTATCGATTCAAAGTAACTGTTCAAAACCCTGATTTGCGCACTTCGTCCGATGAGGTTTATGTGATTGTAACCAGCACAGCAAACATCATTCCAACGGTTTCGCTTACTTCGCCTGTGCAAGATGTTTCGTATCCTGAAAACAAAGAAATCACGCTTTCGGCTACTGCCAACGATTTCGATGGTTCTATTGTGCAAGTAGATTTTTACCAAAACGGTGAATTGATTGCTTCTGATTTGACTTCGCCTTATTCTATTTTATGGAGTAAAGCGGCTGGAAAATATGCCATTACAGCCAAAGCAACCGACAACGAAGGAGCGGTCGGCGTTTCGCAAGCGGTAAATGTTACTTATTTTCCGGTGGTTTCGTGCGAAGGCTCATCGACCGATGCTCAACAAGGTTCTTTTTCAGTGGGTTACAAATACAAATTTGAAACCGTAGGCTCAGAAGTTACCGTTACGTTTGAGCTTTTGGACGATAAAGCGGGCGTTGTGGCTTATTTGTGGACACAAACACCTTTTTCTGAAAAAAGTATGACCAATGTAGAGGGGAAAAAGTTTTCGACCTTGCTATCGGGACAAACTGTGGGCGCAACCATCAATGTAGCCTGTAAGTTTGCTTTCACGGGAGGAATGTCGGTAACCAAATACATTTCGTACATTGTGGGCAACGACTGCACTGCCGATGAAGAAAAACCAACAAATTTTACGGCAAGTGTAGGAAGTATTACTCAATCGAGCGTAGAATTGTTGCTCAATGCAACCGACAATTCCAATTCGGTGATTTATAAAATTACTTACGGACAAACCACCAAAACCGTTTCGGCGGCTTCTGGCGTGGAAACTTCGTGCATCGTTTCGGCACTCATGCCAAGTACCAACTATTCGTTTTCGGTAACGGCTTCGGATATAGCTGGCAATTTGGCGGATAACAACCCTATTTTGTTAAACGCTACCACACTCGAAAGCACCAACAATGCTTGTGGCGGCACGTCAGCCGAAGCTTCGCAAGGTAGTTTCACAGCGGGCTATAATTACAATTTTTCAACTTCGGGAGCTGATGTAAACATCAAATTCAAACTGCTTGACGACAAAACAAGCGTGGTGGCTTATCTTTGGAATACCACTTCGGGCTTTACCGAAACGGCTATGACCAACACCAACGGCGAATTTTCAATAAAACTGACCGGACAAACTGTGGGAACGGTTTTAAAACTGGCGTGCAAATTTGCTTACGCCGGCGGAATGTCGGTTACCAAAGTGTTTAACTACACGGTGGGCGACAACTGCACATCGACAAATATCAATGAAAATAGTTTGAGTTCTATACTGCCTTTTCCAAATCCGGTTCAAGATGTTTTAAATTTGAATTTTAGTGTTTTAGCTACTGAAAATGAACAAATTGTGGTTTCTGTAATTGACAACAGAGGCATGGTTTGCAAAGTTTTTGAAACAAACGGAAACCAAGATTTTAAGGTAGATTTTACAAACCTTGCTAAAGGAATGTATTTTGTTAAAGCACAAACCGAGCAAGATGTTTTTGTTTGGAAAGTGCTAAAAAACTAATCCTAATCCACTTGCCAAAGCTTTGAGCTTTGGCAAAGTGGTTAAATTTGCGGTATAATTGATTGTTAATTTTGTTGTATGGCATCATGTTTTTTAGTCAATATAGGCTCAAAACCTGAAGTGCTTGACTACGGCGGTTTTGGGGGGCTTGTGTAATAAAAATTCAATAAGAATTGTTCTAAATCTGTTTCAATGAAACATACATTATCCTGAGATTGTATCCAAATGTTTTCCGATATAAGGAACGTAAACTTTTCGTGTACTTTCATTAGCATAAAAGTGAAACCTATATTCACCAGTTTTTATATGTAGCTCACATACTGTTGCCCCTAAATCAGGTAAAGTAAACGTTCTTTGATTTTTATATTGACTCATAGTTTGTGTTGATTCTGGTGAAATACGCAAATTTGTTTTCAAATTAATATCTTTATAGGAGAAGCGACCACTCTTCCAATTTTTCACATAATTATCTAATTCCTTTAACCGATTAATAATTTGATTAAAATGACTTGAACTTCCAATACTTTGTATTTGATTTTCGACCTCGCCACACAAAATTAAATTTGGAAATAACTGTTTTCGATGCTCCCAAAATGTCCGAAAATTAATATTCGAAAGACAATAGTTTTTAAAATTTTGGTAACCTTCAATGTTACATATTTGCCTTTCAATCACAATACTTAATTGCGAGAAATCAATGCCTAAAAAACCATTACAATCATTTGGATATTGGGTATCAAAATCTATTTCTGTTTGGAAGTTCTGTTTTATTGGTTTAAATTCTCGTTCGAAAAAGACAGGTAAAACTCTTGAGAGGAATTCTATCGAAAGAACTTTACTTCCAAATAAATCTCCTAAAAAACCAAAGTTAAATTGGTAATTCCAAATATCTTGATTTCTAAGGAATTCATCTTCGAAATCATTTTTCTCCTGACATATTAAGTTTAAATGATTAATTCCTTCTTCAAATCGTGTTAAATCATAAACATCAATAGCTTTGTTACTTAGGAATAAATTATTCATTTTCGTCTTAATTTAAAAAGATGAGCATAATCAATTTGAGTTTGGTCGAAAAATCCTTTTGGCCATTCTGAAAGTTCTCCGTTTTCTGAAATAGATATGGGCTTCATTTCGGGTTGTTTATTTTCCGAACTGAAAAAATAATTGATATTTACATGTGAGGCTTTAATTGTATTTTCCGCAACTGCAATTTGAATTCCACTAATTATATGGTCGCTGTGTGTTTCTAAAACAACATTAACTCCGGTAGCGGCTATTTGCGCTAAAAAACGACCTAATTTTGATTGAGCACCTGGGTGTAGGTGTGCTTCAGGATTTTCGATAATAAGGAATGCCCCTTCCTCTGCTATTAGAGCATTTGCTACAATCGGAAGTAAATAACTCACTCCAAAACCTAAATTAGTAGCAAGTGTAGGTTCATTTACAGTGTAGTTGTTTTCAAGCAAAATCTGTGCTGTTAATGTTTCTGGATTTGCAGTAACTTTTACTCTTATTCCGTCAAGCAACTCATCTAACCAGTCATTTAGTTGGTCTTTTACAAACTTTTGCTTTCGACCTTTGACATTCCTGTTTTCAAATGCCTTTTCAAATTCCATTTTTTGAAGTAATTGTGCAGTATTTTCGCCTTGCCAACCAGCATGAGGAAACAATTGATGAGATAGTGATTGTTGTACTCTTGGTCCTAATCGCTCCGCATTTAAATAGTAAAATTCTTTTTTTACGATAGGATTATTTATGTTTATTTTTATAAAATTTGTTTGTTCTGGATTAATAAATAAATCGGGGCTTATTGTATTTACATGATATAAAATTTCTACTTCTTGTTCTTTATGATTAAATGATAACTGGATATTTTCTTCCTTAAAATCACGAAATAAAATATGACTGGTATTTCCAAGAGCCAAGCAATAATTTCCATTTAATGCTATTTTTTCATTTCTCCAATATTTTTTTTCTAATGAAAATTGTTTGCCTTTCAACATACTACAAGATTCAATCGTATGACGTAGAAACAGTAATGCCTGAATTGATGTGCTTTTTCCAACACCATTAGCACCAGCCATTACTGTAAGCTTGTTAAAAGGGATTTCTATATTCTTGAAACACTTTAATTGCTTAATATTTAATGAATACATTGTTTTAGTAGTTTAAGTGTTCGGTTATAAGTTCCTGTGCTTTTTCAAATGCAACTTTCAAATTCCAGCGACCATTAGTTCCCCAAGATATAGCTTTAAAGAATTCACTATCATTGGTTATTTTTTCGGCAAGCGGAAGTTGAAAACAGGCAATTTCATTTTTTTCTTTTAATATATCGTGGCTATATTCAGACAATAATACAGCCCAACTTACAAATAAAGCTTTATTTACTAATTGCCTTCTTTGGTTCGGCTCTAAATGATGCATTAATATTTTCCTAAATGAATGTTTCCCAAATAAATGTGATGCATTAAGCATTGCATTTTTAAATTTAACCATAAATTTATCTAATTGGTCGTTTGCATATTTACTGAATTTATCAGTAACATCGTCTAAGGCATGATTCATATTTCCTGCATAGTTTTTAAATTCTTTATCTTCAGAATAATATTCCGAAAATGCCATGAAGCGTAAGGCAAACTCCTGTGCTTCCATTCGAGTATCTTTTACACTCCAACCTGTCGCATTTTTAAATTCCTGTGAATTTGCCATTTCTGTTAATCGCTGTCTTAGTGCACGACTTGCAAGGCTATTTCTAATCTCTTGATTATTGAGAGGTCTTCCTCCTGTATTAATTCGGCGAAAAATATCATACTTCACACGTGTAGGTGATTGAGGGTCAATGATGTTTGCAAATATTTGTGTCATATTGAACCAACGTGCATACTTTGGGTCAAGTGAGCTGAATATTTTTTCGTTATTGTTATCTAAATATTCGAGACCTTTAAGCTTGAATTTATCTTGCATAAAATTATAAATAGTTGAAAGTCGTTGCAATCCATCAACTACCGTAATACGACCCTCTTCATCTTGTGCAAAATAAAACATTGGAAGTGGTATTCTAAGTAAAATTGATTCAATTAACCTCGACTGGCGTAAATTATCCCAAACAAAATGGCGTTGAAAATCAGGGCTTAAATCAATGTCGCCCTGCTCAATCATATCGAATATTTGCCTTAACGAAAAATTCTTTGTGTCCACTCTGATTTTCTCTGCATCGTAAGGGTGTTTAATTTCATCTTCAATAAATTCGAGTTCTGTATCTTCTGAACCGGACTGTAACATTTCGATATATTCAAGTGCCAATGTATCAAGTTTTTCTATCAACCTATTTTCAGATTCGGCTACTTCATTCTCTTTCCCAACAATAACAAACTTACTTTGAGCTTCATCGAATATTAACTGTAAATATTCCTGTGCACCATTAACAGAAGTTAATGAAAACCTATCGTCTTCGCCACGTACTTTTACAAGCTTAACTCGAATTTCTTCTTTATTACTTAGTTCAATACTAAATTCCATTTTGTATATTTTTTAGTTTCTTTTTTCTTATAATATAAACGAATCACTTGATTATTTAAAGATTTTAAAATTATGTTGCTGTATCGAATTAATTTTCTGATTCGTCTTTACGTAAAGTGCTTGACGGCTTTGTTTTTGTGGCTTGCGTAGCGAGGCGAAGCAAGCTTCAAAACAATGATGTTCAAGTACATGTTAGATGTTGTTTATTTTTTATAAACCATTGCAAATAACTATTTTATTAAATTAGCGTGTTGTTTTTTCTTCAGCAAAAGCCACACCTTTTGTTTTAAAACAAAACATACAAATATAAAAAACAATTTTTAAATAAAAAAGTAACACCAACAAATAAAAACAAAAAATTAATTACCTTATTAAAATTAAAAATACAATATCTGCCATTTTATATTTTGTTGCAAATATTAACCGTTAATTATTTTAAGTAGAAAGTTTGTAATTTCTTTTACATCGTAGTCGTCCAAAACTGGGTGAAAATAATTGATATGACGCAATAGCTCATTCAGAGATAGAAGTTTAACAAATTCAAACTCTCCTTTGGGTTTTTCTCCAACCATTAATAAAATATTTTTTAGGGGAATTTTTTTTGCCCCCCAATGATGATTATTCAATTCCAAATGTTCTCTGTCTATTGCATGATGAATAACCTTAAACAGAGCATAATTTGACCTCTTTAATTGATTTACTGGTGAGAATAAATCCAAATTTTCGATTGATTTTTTACTCCAATTTTTTGTTTCTATTATAAAAATCCCTGCTTTTGAAATTACAATATGGTCAATTTGAATGGAATAGATATAATCATTGTTTTTTTGATTAAAAATTGGATTTTTAAATTTAACAGCCACATCATTAATAATTGAATACTCATTTCCTAATTTTTTAAGTTCAGTTAATGCTTTTTGTTCGCCCACAGCACCAGCAATTACTGGATATAAACCTTCAATTACCTTTTTCTTTTTATCTAAAATACTACTCAATTCTTTTGTTCTCGCTTTTAATACTCCTTCATAATTTGAATTCAAATAGTCAATTTCCTGTTTTAACTGGCTTAAACTATTTTTTAAATCGATGTAAGGCTTTTCTAATTCCGTTTGAAAATTATTTTTTAAAATGAGTAATTTCCTTTCGATAATTTTTTTTCTATACACATCTCTGAAAAAAGAAAATAAACGAAACGGCTTGTTTTTTAATTGATTGTATTCATTTTCTAAATTGATTTTCTCTAATTTCAAATATTCGTTCCGTTCTGCTAATTTTTTAGTATAATTTTCCGTTTCTTCTGCTAATTTTTTATTATTCTCAATTATTTCATTATCTAAATTCCTCTTTTGTTCTAATTCAATTTTATTGATTTCATTAGGATATTCAGATATAAAAGAATTCAATTCTTTAACAGAATGAAAATCATTAATATTATTTCTTTTTAGTTGGTTCTTTAGTTCTTTTAATGAACCAATTTCTCTATAAATTTCTGCCATTCTATTTTTTATATTGCTTAACTGGGTAGCTTACGCCCCTAAGAACTTCATAACATACAGCACAGAACATCTTAAAAAAGCAGAGTTTTGTGTTAAACTGCCCAGTTGTTAAACTTATTTTCTTATTTTTTTTCAGCAAAAATATACATTTCTGATGAGAAATCATAGCTTTGGGGGATTTTTCTTTTGTATGTGAGGCGCACTGGTAGCCGATTGGCTAGCAGTCATCTACACGATTAGTCAGTTAATTTTCTCATTATCCATTCCAATGGTCCTGATTTTTTATATTTTGTCCAAACAACAGCAAAGACAACGCATAAAATACTGAAAAATAGGGCATAAGGTAACGTAAAGTCAATTGGATATTTTCCCATTTTTGATGGATTAATTTCTTCAATTATTCCCATACCAACTATGACGTGAGCCAAATAAAATGTCAAAGCCAATTGCCCTGTTTTATGAAGCGACTGAACAAGAAAGTTTGTTTCATATTTACTGGACAATAGGATACAAAATGAAATTATCATTAAAGCAAAACTACATCCTGTGAGCATATAAATTGGCAAAGGTGGCATTGGCTCTAAACCCAAAACTTGTGTAACTAATTCTTTCGATTGCTGTTGTCCTTCGGATAAAATTTCAATGCTTAAAAATGAAATAATGTGCATTGTCAAAAACAGAATAAGACTGAATAAAAAAGTCTTTCTTAAAAATTTTTCATTCATCAAATCTTGTCGTCCAAACCAAAGTCCGAGGAGCATAAAAGCTAACCAAGGAATAACAGGGTGAAATCCATTAAAGAATAAGTTTCTAATAAAACCAATTGGTGTCCAAAAGTCCTTGTAAGCTAAGGTTTCAAAATTCCACGCTGTTTCATAATTTAAAAAGGACAGCAAAATCGGAAAAAGCAAAATCAGAAACCCTGTCATTATCAGTAATGCTCTGTTTGAAGCATTAAAAAAAAGCAATAGAATTGACATATAAATTGCATAATAGTGCAAGATATCCGCAGGCCAAATAAGAAAATAGGAAAGTCCTAAAATGAATAAAAAGACACTTCTTTTTAGAATTTGAGTTTTACTTTTTTTCAATTTTGCAACATCTCCATTCTTGAGAGCGGAATTTGTCATTAGCGCAATTCCAACACCCGCTAAGGTTACGAATGTAGCAGATGCTTTTCCGTCAAAAAAGCCCGCAACATTCTCCATCCATTTTGTGCCTTGTCCACCGAGAACCAATTTAAAATTTACGATTATCATTCCTATTATTGAAATGGCTCTTGCTACGTCTATTCCTATTATTCTATTATTCATAGTTGGTCTGTATTGTTCTGGTAAAATTGCCACTAATGTTTGTATTTGTACACCTCGAAGGTGTATATATATCTTTTTTATGTAGCAGTACAAAAATTATAAATGTACCAAAGTTACCCAATCTTTCCCATTGTTCGAGCGAACCGACTTATACGAGAACCGTTGGTGTGAGAGGCGCACTGACGGGGCTACAATCCCGTCAGCCGTCTACTCGATTATAGCCAAATTCATTCTTTTTCAGAATATTTAGTGTTGGATTTTAATAATTCAAAATTCCAAATAATAAATTGACAATAAGCTTTATATTTTCCTTCACTGTTTTTTGATTTATATTTTTCAATTTCTCTGTCAAACATTTCAATATTCCAGCGTTTATCTGATTTTTGTGGATTTTCCTTTTCAAATTTTTTTCGTGCTTTTAACCATGCATCTAAACGAAAGTCAATTAATTTTTTATTGTTTAAATTGAGCATGTTAATATCATCTTCAACCTCTTTGTTATTGGATTTTGATACAATTTTTCCATTTAAATCATAGGTAACTAAATTTTCATTTTTCCCTTTTATTATCGGATTTAATATTTTAAATTCAAGCGAATGTGTTTTCTTTCCTTTTATATATTTTCTACTTTTATCACAATGTTCAATAATTTCATCATCTTTCCCGATAATTTTTCCATTACAAACACCAAGCATATTCATATAATTCAAATCTTCATTCTGAAAATTTTCTTGCGATTTATAATGTTCAACTTCTATTTTAGGTTTATTCAATTCTTTATTCCTATCCAAACTAATAGCTCGTAAACAATATGCACAAATATAACCTTGTTCCTTTAATAATGCTGTTTTAAGTAATTGGTCTTTACCTCCAAAGCCTTTATATGAAACAGATATTCCCTTTTTTCGACCGTTAACGAAATCTCTCAAAGTTTCTGGTTCGTTTTTCCTATCTTTTTTTATGTATTTCATAGCTAATCAATTAAATCTTCGTAATACATATTTGCCCGAACAATTTCTCTGTCTGAGTCTCCCCATATTTCTGTTAACAACTCTAATTGATTTTTTGCTTTTTCTTTTTCATTGTTTTCAATATAAGCGTATAAAAGTTCTATATCCTTTATGAATTTTTCATCTCTTTCTTCTACACCAAAAACATCATAA
>DYNA01000006.1:45484-55130 GCA_020721325.1 Paludibacter propionicigenes | reverse complement strand
AGAAAAAGAAGAGGCACTGAAAAGAGAAAAAGAAGCTTTGGCAAAAGAAAAAGAAACCAGAATTTTTTCTGCCAAAACCCTTTTGGAATATAATGTTCCGATAGAAAAAATAATGCAAACAACGGGCTTAACTCGTGAGGAAATTGAAGAAATTAAGAAAAAAATGTAAAATCAAAAAAAATAGTAAAATCATGAAAAAATTAGCAACTTTATTAATGCTTTTTATTGTTTTGTTGGGCAATACTATTTTGGCACAAACCGACACAACCAAAACTCACATCAAAAGTTTTCTGGTAAAAAGTAATTTTGAGCAAAGAGTGGCTGGTTTGAAAGGTTTGAGTATCAACAGCTACATTACACGGCTTGTAAATCAGACAAATAACCCAAATTTCAATTTCACTACACAAGGCAAATTCATTGCTGGTGAATACAATACCGCTGTAAATAACGGAAAAACCCAAAATCACTGGACTGAAAAACAATTGCCCTTGTTTATTGAAATTGGAAAAGAATTACAAGGAACTTATCCTTTTTTAGTTTTTGAAGTTCCACAAAAACCAACTGAAAAACCAGACCGCTTGCCTTACAAACCTGAATATGCTTCTTTCACTACCAAAGAAGAATGGGACGACCCAAAAATGACAATAGAAGAACAAATAGCAATTATGGAAGCATTCGGTGTTGATGCGAAAAAAGCAACAGAAGATTATATGAAAAAAATAATTGAAGAAAATAAAAAATTGGAAAAAGATACCAAAAATCAATAATTTTACTTTTTTACTTTTATACAAATGGCAAGAGAAGATTTTAACCTTACTAATGAACAAATAAATTTCCTAAAAGACCCAGCTTCAAGAGAAGTTCCAGATGAATTAGTCAATCTTTTGAACGAAAAATGACCCAATAGCCCTGAATTTCAAAAAGCAAACCAAGATTTTTTGATAAAAAAATTAGACGAAATGCTTAAAAAACACAAACCATTGGACGAAGAATAATTTTCAAATTTCTAAAAAAAACATTTTCTCTCAGAGCTGACTTACAAGTAATTGTCAGTTCTTTTTTTATATAATTCAAAATTTGCATTTTTCAAAAAAAATTTGTATTTTTGTAAAAAAAAATTTATTCTAACGAAAAAAAAATGAGACTTCTCAATCCAATATACGACTCGGTTTTCAAATATTTGATGGAAGATTTGGAAATAGCCAAAGGCTTAATTTCCACAATTATAGGTGCTGAAATTACCGAACTTTATCCTGCTCCGCAAGAAAGCACATCAATAACTTTGATGCTAAAACACAATCAGTTACCGCTTCATCGAATGGATTATGTAGCTATTATAAAATTAGCCGAAAATAAGTTTGAAAAAGTAGTGATTGAAGTTCAAAAATCGTCTTTAATACCCGAAATTCACCGTTTTCGCAATTATCTTGCCGAAAAATACGCCAAAACAAGCACTTACAAACTCGAAAATGAGCAAATTGTAGAACATTTGCCTATTAAAACAATTTATTTTTTGGACAAAAAAATAAGCGACGCTTTGCCAGCGGTTTTGCACCGCAAAGGCGATTACTACGATGTTCTTTACCAGAAAATATACGAAGGCGAAAAAAATAAGTACGTAGAATTGCTCGCACACGACACATGGTTCATACAAATTGAAAAACTTCCGCCGGATTTAAAAAATGATTTAAGTATTATTTTGAGCGTTTTCGCCCCTTGGATGCGCGATGAGAAAGAGGAAATTTATATCAATGTAGATGAAAAACAAATGCTGGACAAAAAACATGCCTTATTGCATCGAATTTTGAGGCGATTGGAAAATGCAACTTACGATAAAAATTTGCTTTTGACCCTAAAAACCGAAAGTCAAATTGAAGATGAAATTGAAAAATACATAAAACAAGCTGAGTTAGAACGCAGGCAAAAAGAAGAAGAACGCAGGCAAAAAGAAGAAGAACGCCGACAAAAAGAACTGGCTTTGGCAAAAGAAAAAGAAGAACGCCGACAAAAAGAAGAAGCTTTGGCAAAAGAAAAAGAAAAAAGCTTCAAATTGGCTTTTAAAATGATAAAATTAGGCGATTCTGTTGAAGAAATTATGGAAGAAACGGGTTTAACTCGCGAGGAAATTGAAGCAATTAAGAAAAAATACCTGTAACAATTTCCGAATAAAAAATCAGGAAATTGTTACAAAATATTCCGGTATTTTTTTTATTTCTCAGAATTGAATTTTTAAGGTAGCCAGAGGCTGTTTATATTGCATAAATGATTTATTTTCAGGCACAAAAGCCATTGGATTTAAGGAAAAATTAATATTCAAATTATCTAAAGCGGTTGAAAAATTCCGCTTTTTTATGCTTCTCAGCATCAGTTGTTGTCCGGCAAAAGCTCCTAAAGTGGTGGTTGTGAGCAAAAATCGCCCACTAATATTTTCTTCCGTAGAAAGCAATGCACCCGCTCCCAAGCCCAGCAAACCACCCGCAGTTCCGGCTAAAGCCGTCATGATGCCTTGCCCGATTGAAAAATCAAAGCCTTTTACTTGTCGCAAACCCCAATACGTTCCCCAACTCATTCCAATCATGGCACCGACCGTATAAGCCTGAAAATCAAAATCTTCAAAATAGCTAACAGCCGTTAAAGTAGATAAAACGCCCAAATACAAACCCGAACGCACTACAATGGCATCGCCCAAAGTATATTGCTTGGTGTCAGCAAATTTTTTACCTGCATACATGCCTAATCCACTTGTTATCAAACTTGTAGCTATTACATTTTGAATTTCAATATCAGAATAAAAACCTAAAACATCAGAAGCCAAAAGCCCAAAAGCTCCGCCAAAATCGCCTCCCAATTGAAACATCGAAGCATCGCCGCGCTCAAAATTCCATTTTTTTGCCAACTTGTATAAAACCACACCTTCCGAAATGCTCGTTCCCATGCCCAAAGTAAAAATAAGTCTATTTTCAAGTTCGTCGCCCAAAAGGAAATACCCCAACGCGTAGCCATGATAAATTCCTCGCGTTTGACCGTAAAATGACATCGAGGCTTGCGCACGCGAAACCGGTTTGTCCTTTGTTATCATGCTGGGAATCAAGAAACTCAAACCCGAAGTAAGCATAAAAGTTGCCAAAGGAGCTTTAAATGAATCGGTATTTGTCATATCAAGAATTTGAATGGCTGCCGTAGAATAATACGAAAGCCCAACCGCCGTTGTCCCTAAAAGCAAAGCCGAACGCCCTGACTGGTCTAACAAAAAATTCGATTCCGAGCTTCTGATTTTAGCCAACAATTGAGTGATAAGTTCTTCTTTTTCAGTCAGATTCATATCTATTCGCTCTCGCAAAACTTGTCCCGATTGCAAATAAGAAATTTCCAAAACAAATTCATTTTCTGATTTTGTAAAAAGTTTTGCTTCTTCAAATCCTTCATATTCAGCAAATAAATTTGATTTTGTAGCTGTTTTTTTATCAATTGTATAAGTTTCCGTTTCCACAAAAAACGAAATTTGTCGTTCTTGTGCTTTTGTGAAAGCAATGAAATTCAATAAAATAGCAATTAAAAATATTTTTTTCATGGATTGTAAGTTTTAATTTTTTTATAAAACGCAAAAATAACCATTTTGAATATAAAACTTTTCAAAAAAATAGAAAATCTTTTTTTCTGAAAAAATGACACTTTTTTTTGTAAACAAACGACAAATTGTCATTTTATTTTTTTATGAAAATATAAAATATTCATTATCAATTTTTTACAAAAAAAACAAAAAAAATGGTCGTTTTTTTGAAATGAATCTTTTAAAATTTGAAAATTTGAAAATTTGAAAATTTGAAAATTTTTTTCTTTTAAAGAAAATATTTTCGTCAAATTATTAATATTCAAATGATTATAAAATTTTAAAAGAATTAAAACTTTTATAAAAAAACGCAATATGAACTTAGAAAAATTTACGATAAAGGGACAGGAAAGCATTCAGCAAGCCATGCAAATTGCTCAAAGCAATGGGCAACAAGCCATTGAAAATGCTCATTTGTTAAAAGGAATTTTTCAATCGGCTGAAAGTATTACGGCATTTTTACTGAAAAAACTTTCTGTTAATCAAAGCAATTTAGAGCGAATTTTAGATAGCATAATTAGTTCTTATCCAAAAGTTTACGGAGCTGAACCTTATCTTTCGCGCCAAGCGAACGATACTTTGCAAACGGCTATAAAAATAGCTAAAGAATTAAAAGATGAATTTGTTTCTGTTGAGCATATTTTGTTGGCTTTGGTTGAAGGAAACGATTCTACTTCTAAAATGCTAAAAGACAGTGGATTAAATGCAAAAGAGTTGAAACAAGCCATTTTGGAATTGCGAAAAGGAAGAAGTGTAAATTCGCAAACTGCCGAAGATACTTATCAGTCGCTCAGTCGGTTTGCTATAAATTTGAACGAAATGGCTCAAAACGGCAAACTCGACCCTGTTATTGGGAGGGACGAAGAAATTCGCCGAATTTTGCAAATTCTTTCGCGAAGAACAAAAAATAATCCGATATTAATTGGTGAACCCGGAGTTGGAAAAACAGCAATTGCTGAAGGAATAGCTCACAGAGTCATTCAAGGTGATATACCCGAAAATTTAAAGACAAAGCAATTTTATTCGCTCGATATGGGCGCATTGGTGGCTGGCGCAAAGTACAAAGGCGAATTTGAAGAACGCTTAAAGTCTATTATTAAGGAAGTTATAGCCTCTGAGGGCGAAATTATTTTGTTCATCGACGAAATTCACACTTTGGTGGGCGCGGGAAAAAGCGAAGGTGCGATGGACGCTGCCAATATTTTGAAACCGGCACTGGCTCGCGGCGATTTGCGCGTTATTGGTGCCACCACGCTCAATGAATATCAAAAATATTTTGAAAAAGACAAAGCACTCGAACGCCGTTTTCAAACCATTCAAGTATCTGAACCTGATACACTTAGTGCTATTTCAATCCTTCGCGGTTTGAAGGAACGCTACGAAAATCACCACAAAGTTCGAATTATGGACGAAGCCATTATTGCCTCGGTCGAACTTTCGGAACGTTACATCAGCAACCGTTTTTTGCCCGACAAAGCCATTGATTTGATTGACGAAGCAGCAGCAAAATTGCGTTTGGAGATGAATTCCGTACCTGAATCCATTGACGAAATCGAACGCAAAATTAAGCATTTGGAAATTGAAAAAGCGGCTATCAAACGCGAAAAAAATATTGAGAAATTGGACGAAATTTCTAAAAAAATAAGCGATTTACAAGCCGAAAATACCCAAATGCGTGCAAAATGGGAACATGAAAAGTCGATAATTAACGGTTTGCAACAGACCAAACAATTGATAGAAGATTTTAAGCAAGAAGCCGAACGAGCCGAACGCAACGGCGATTATGGTAAAGTAGCCGAATTGCGCTATGGAAAAATAAAAGAAGCGGAAAGTAAAATTGAAGATTTTAAGCGACAACTGACTGATTTACAATCAGATAATGCACTGATAAAAGAAGAAATTACTGCTGAAGACATAGCCGAAGTGGTTTCGCGCTGGACGGGCATTCCCATTCATAAAATGTTAAAAAGTGAAATGGAAAAACTTTTGCATTTGGAAGAAGAATTGCACAAACGCGTTGTGGGTCAGGACGAAGCCATCGAATCGCTTGCCAATGCCGTGCGCCGAAGTCGTGCCGGTTTGCAAGATGTCAAACGCCCGATTGGTTCGTTTATTTTTTTGGGAACAACCGGCGTTGGAAAAACCGAGTTGGCAAAGGCTTTAGCCGAAGTTTTGTTTGACAACGAAAATCAAATGACTCGAATCGATATGTCTGAATATCAGGAGCGTCATTCGGTTTCGCGTTTGATAGGTGCGCCTCCGGGTTATGTGGGCTACGACGAAGGCGGGCAACTCACTGAGGCTGTGCGTCATAAACCTTATTCGGTGGTTTTGCTCGACGAAATAGAAAAAGCTCACCCCGATGCGTTTAATATTTTGCTGCAAGTACTTGATGATGGGCGACTTACCGACAACAAAGGGCGAGTTATCAATTTTAAAAATACCATTATCATAATGACTTCAAACACCGGTTCGCACTTGATACAGAACAAGTTAAGCGGTTTGAATGAAAAAAATAGAGAGAAACTTTTGGGTGAAACCAAAGAAGAAGTTTTCGAGGTTTTGAAACAAAACATTCGTCCCGAATTTTTGAACCGAATAGATGAAGTGATAATGTTTACTCCGCTTACGCAAAATGAAACAGCTCAAATAGTTGAAATTCAGTTTGATATAGTGAAAAAAACATTGCAAAAAAATGGAATCGAACTGCTTATCACGCCCGATGCCATCAAATTTTTAGCCGAAAGCGGTTACGACCCACAATTTGGAGCAAGACCGCTTAAACGCCTGATTCAAAGGACAATATTGAACGAACTTTCAAAGAAAATTTTAGCCGGAGCGGTTAATAAATCCAAACCGATTTCAATTGATTTAGAAAACGATGAAATTGTTTTTAATAATTAAATAAAAAAAATACCTTAAAAAATTTTAAGGTATTTTTTTTGCATTTTTATTTTATTTTAGAATCAACAATTTTTAAAATTTCAGTTTCCAAAAGTTCGGCTTTTTGCTCAATTTCACGTCCTTTTTGTAGAATTTCTTGTGCAAAAACCTTATCGGTTAAACCGGAAGCATTGATTCGCACATTCAAAAAAGCACCTTTTACCGCCGAACGCGCCGCCAATGCGCCTACGCCTGCATCGGTAACCGAATTGGGATTGCCAATTTCTGCCATTGCTTTGATTATTTCCATGCTTTCAAAAGCCAATTGCATCACTTTAAATGGCACTTCTGTGGCATATTTTGTTGCCGCTTGAATGGCATTTGTACGTGCAAGTTTTTCATTTTCAGTTCCTTTGGGTAAACCAAAAGAATCCATAATTTTATTAAAAGCATTGGTATCTTCATCAACCAGATTAACCAATTGATTTTTAAGCTTTTCACCTTTCACAGCCCAATTGGAAAACTCTTCCCAACGTTCGTCCCATTCGCGTTTGTGCGCCGAAAGATTGGCAACCATAGTAGCCAACGAAACGCCCAAACTGCCCATGTAAGCCGAAATAGAACCTCCGCCGGGTGCGGGCGATTCCGATGCCGTTTCGTCTGCAAAGGCTTGTAAAGTCATGTTAATCAGTGGTTTATTTCCTTTTTGTTCGAGCAGGTATTCAATAATTCGTTCTTCGGGTACAAAAGGCTTTAACTCGTCCAATCCCAGTGACTTAACTGCAATTTTTATTTTTTCTTTTTCCGAAATTCCAAGCGAGCGTTCCTGCAAACGCAAATAATGGTCTGCCGTTTCCAATAATGCGTTCAAAGGCACCAAACCCACAAGCTCTGAACCTGTTACACGTATTCCGCGCGAAGCG
Organism: Paludibacter propionicigenes; assembly: GCA_020721325.1. Taxonomy (GTDB): domain Bacteria; phylum Bacteroidota; class Bacteroidia; order Bacteroidales; family JAIFNL01; genus JAIFNL01. The sequence continues at coordinate 47,714 of DYNA01000006.1, read as the reverse complement.
GCACTTTTCACCACTTCATCGAAAGCCTTGTAAATAGGCGTAACGGTAATATCAGTCAGATTCATCGAAATTTGTGCAATTCCGTATTCTTCTATGTACCAACCAATTGCCTTTGTTTTTTTCAAAGTTCCGGCAACTCGTTTTTGCACACCGTTTTCATCTAAAATGGGTTTTCCAAACGATTTTCCACCCTCAAACAAGCCACGTCCGGCTTCGCGAACATCGAAAGCAATGGCGTTGGCACGGCGCGTAGAGGTTGTATTCAAATTCACATTGTAAGCCACCAAAAAATTTCGCGCTCCAATGGCAGTTGCGCCGGCTTTAACATTCCATTTTGGCTGTCCAAAATCGGGTTTTTCACCTGCATCAAAACGCGCTTTTAAGCCTTCGTACTCACCTTTTCGGCAGTTTGCCAAATTTTTTCGCTCTTCGGTAAATGCCGAATATTCGTAACAAAAAACCGGAATTTGAAGCTCCTCGCCTACTCGCTTGGCTAACTCTCTGGCTAACAGAGCTGTTTCTTCCATCGTAATGCCCGAAATAGGAACCAATGGACAAACATCGGTTGCGCCCATACGCGGATGTTCGCCCTTATGTTTGCTCATATCAATTACTTCCGACGCTTTTTTGATGGCGCGAAAAGCAGCTTCCAGCACATTTTGTGGCTCACCCACAAAAGTTACAACCGTGCGATTGGTGGCTTTTCCCGGATCCACATCGAGCAAACGCACTCCTTCAACTGCTTCTATTTCATTGGTAATCTGTTTAATAACATTCATGTCCCTGCCTTCGCTAAAATTTGGGACACATTCTATTAATTGTTTCATTTTTTTGTAAGAAAATTAAATTTAATTTTTGTTTTTGGAATATATTTTTATTTAAAAAATTTAATATAAAAAACCGAATAAATAAAGCGGAATTTTATTTCCCGAACCATATTCTATATCATCGGCTACGATATACGAATTAGGAATTTGACTAATTTGCGAAAACTTTTTACTTTTTCCTCCAATTTCAAAAATCATTTCATTGTTTACCAAAAAATCGCCATGTTCGGTGTAATGAACCCGATTTTGATTTTTCACTTGCGAAATAAAAAAAGTTTCACGCAAAGTACCTATATTACTGTCATTCAGCCCTAAAGCTCTTATCAAATTAGGGTGCTTTAAATATACCTTTGAAGGTTTTTGCAATACAGTATCTCCTTTTTTATCGGAATAAAGTAAATTTAAAATATCGGCTTTCGCCAAATAATGAAAAAAGTTTTTTAAATTGTTTCTTCCCATTTCTAATTGTTGGCTAATTTTATTGATATTGGGTTTAAAAGGCACAGATGTGGCAATAATATATAATAATTTTTTCATTTTTTCCACACTTTCCATTTCTAAATTCAAATACATCGGAATGTCATTTTCAATGGTTTGTGTAATTGTTTGACTAAGTAAATACAAGTAATTATCTTCATTTTCAATGAAATACGGATAATAACCCATTTTATTATATTCACCAAGTTTTGCTAAAGGTCTGAGTTTTGAATTTACCAGAATACTTATTTCGAGATGATTTTTGAGCAAGTCATTCAAACTGAATTTTTCAAAACTGGTATTTTCTTTAAAATTTAAAAATTCGCGAAATGAAAGTCCTTGAATATCATACATGATAGCCCTTCTGCTTAAATCGGCTTTTGACTCGAGCAAAGGTAAAATAGACGAACCGGTAAAAACGATTTTCAGAGTGGCATAATCGTCAAAAATATTTTTTAACTCCATACTCCAATTCTTATATTTATGAACTTCGTCAATAAACAAATACTTTCCTCCTTTTTTAACAAAAGTATCTACAAAATTGCTTAATGTATTGGAAGCGAAATAAATATCGTCTAAACTTACATAAATTACTTCGTCGTTTAGAGGTAAATATTCTTTAATGTATTGTAATAGCAAAGTACTTTTACCCACTCCTCGCGCACCTCTAATGCCAATCATTCTGCTTTTCCAATTGATTGAATGAAAATAATCGCGCTTAAATGTTAAAGAAACATTCGTTACTTTTCTATAAAACTTTTCCTTTAATTTTTCCATATTTTTAAAAATTTGATTTATTCAAAGTACAAAATTAAATATTTTTTGATTTATTCAAAGTACAAAATTAACTATTTTTTGATTTATTCAAAGCACAAAATTAACTATTTTTTGATTTATTCAAAGCACAAAATTAACTATTTTTTGAT
>DYNA01000006.1:0-45384 GCA_020721325.1 Paludibacter propionicigenes | reverse complement strand
ACAAAATTAACTATTTTTTGATTTATTCAAAGCACAAAATTAACTATTTTTTGATTTATTTAAAGTACAAAATTAACTATTTTTTGATTTATTCAAAGCACAAAATTAACTATTTTTTGATTTATTTAAAGTACAAAATTAACTATTTTTTGATTTATTCAAAAATCAAAATTAACTATTTTTTGATTTATTCAAAGCACAAAATTAACTATTTTTTGAGTTTTCAGAAAATCAAAATTGATACTTTTTTGGATTAATTAAATTTCAATTTTCAAATTTTAATAATATTCCCATTCAAAATAACAGTTTCAATTAAATGGCTGCCATAGGCATAAGGCAAAAATTCTATGGTTGGTATTTCTTTGGTAATGAATACATTGGCTCGCTTTCCGCGTGCTATGCTTCCAAGTTCTTCGCTTAAATCCATTGCATAAGCCGAATTGATGGTGGTGGCATTAATGACTTCTTCGGTTGTAAGTCGGTGATTTACACAGCCAAAGCTCATCATCAATTTCATATTGCCCGAAGGCGACGAACCCGGATTGAAATCGGAAGCAATGGCAACAGGTAAACCGGCATCAATCATTTTACGTGCCGGAGCGTAAACCATGTTTAAGAAAAAAGCAGCTCCGGGCAAAATCGTTGGCATGGTTTCGGAATTTAAAAGCGTGTTAATCTCTTCATTTCCAACAAATTCTAAGTGGTCAACCGAAAGTGCGTTGTATTTTACGCCCACTTGCACGCCACCCGAATAATCGAGTTCGTTGGCATGGATTTTTGCTCGCAAACCGTATTTCATACCGGCTGTCAAAATTCGCTCAGTATCTTCGACTGTAAAAAATCCTTTGTCGCAAAAAACATCAATGTAATCGGCTAAATCTTCGGCGGCAACCATTGGAATCATCTCATTTATAATCAAATCCACATATTCCGATTGTCTGCCTTTGTACTCTTGTGGCACGGTGTGCGCTCCTAAAAAAGTGGCTTTTATTTGCAATGGCGTTGATTCTTTTAGGCGTTTAATCACTCTGAGCATTTTCAATTCGGCATCGGTGGTTAATCCGTAACCACTTTTAATCTCCACTGCACCAGTTCCTTGCGAAATAATTTCGTTGATTCTTTGCAACGCTTGCGCATAAAGTTCATCTTCCGAAGCCTCTTGCAAACGCTTGGCTGAATTTAAAATTCCTCCGCCTTTTTTGGCTATTTCTTCGTAAGAAAGTCCTTTTATTTTGTCAATGTATTCAATTTCGCGGCTTCCGGCGTAAACTAAATGGGTGTGCGAATCGGCAAACGACGGAAAAACCATTTTGCCTTGAGCGTTTATATGCACAATTTCGGCACCCACCATCGAATCGATTTTGCAAGCAGATAAAGCCCATGTTTCGGGTTTAAGATAGTCCTGCATCGTTCCGAAATTGTCAATTTTGCCATCATTGATGAGCAAAAAAGCATTTTCAATGCAATTTAGCTTAGACATTTCAGCTCCTGCAACCCATTTTCGTGGATTTTCTTCTACTTGAACCAATTTTTTTATATTTGTAATCAGAATTTTCATTTTTTTTGTAAAAAAAAGTTAGATTTTAGCAAATTTTAATAGTTTATTGAGCTTTTCAGAGCTTTCATTTAAACTTCTAACGCTCGAATTTAAACTATCTGAAATGGCTGCCGTGGCTTGTGAACTTTTATTAATTTCGAGCATTCCGGTATTAATTTCGCTGAATCCGATTAATTGTTGCTTGGCTGTTTCTGCTAAAACAGAGATAAAATTGATGGTTTCTTGCAAAAAAACGGTTGTTTCTTGCAATTCAGATTCGGCTTCTTGGGTTGCTTTTTGAGTATTTTTTACCAGATTAATTATTTCATTTGCAGCAGTACTGCTTACGAGCGATAAATTTCTAATTTCGGTGGCAACCACAGAAAAACCTTTTCCAAATTCTTTGGCTCTGGCGGCTTCGATGGCGGCGTTGATAGCCAAAAGGTCGGTTCGAGAGGCTATTTCGTTGATTACCAGCATTTTTTCTACAATGATATTCACCATAGAAGTTACATTGCGAATTACACTATTTGCTTTATTTACAGCTTTTTCTGCTACAATGGCTTTATTTAGCGTATTTTTTGCGTGTGCTGAATTTTCTATGCTCGAATTGGAAATTTCTTCGCTTGCCGTGCTTATTTCTTCGGCACTTGCAGCTTGTTGATTGGCTTTTTCATCGAGATTGAGTGCAAAAATTTGAATGTTTTTTGACAACGAATTCAATGTTTGTGCTGTGTTTTTGATGTGTTGAAGAATTTCAAGCAATTTTTTAGTAGTTTCTTTGTTCTCTTTTGCTTTTTTAGAAGTTTGTAAAACAGCTATTTCCATGTTTTCTTTAAAAAAATAACTCATCAAAAAAACCACTGTGAGCATGAAAAGGTAGATTATTAAAGAGCTTTTAGCTAATTTTGCTAATTCGGGAATAAAAGTTTCACGAAAGTAAAAATAAGCATAAGTGGAAATGATAAATATGGCTATAAAATTGAATATCAATAAAAAACGCGAACCAAATAACGCCGTTATTAAAATGAGACCTAAAAAAATATAATATTCTTCGGTAAAAAAATTATAGGAATAGGAATTTGAAAAATTTCCAAACAAAGCAACTGTTTCTAAAATAAGCATAGAGAAAGCCAATAAATTTCCGGCTAAATTTACTTTGCCTTTTTGAATAAGAAATAAATTAAATGCTAATAGCGAAAATGTAGCCAAAGCAATCACAACTCTTCTAATTCCTTCATTTACAAAGAAATAAAATATTAAAAAAGAAAACAAAATTAAAACAATTAAATGCAAAATAGCCAGAACACGGGCTTTACGTCTAAAAATTAATGACTTCGTTTTTACATTTTTCAGAAAATATTCAAGTATTTTATTCATAACAAAAAGGTATAGATGGTAATATAAAAGTTCTATTTTATTGTCATTTTCTAAAGATATAAAAAAAATTAAACAAATGTATCATCGTCGCTAAGTGGCTCAATGTCATTGTGTTTATCGTATTTGAATAAATGAAGTTTGTGTCCCATTTTGTCGCGTTTGGTTTTCATGTAAAACTGATTGAACTCATTGGGTTCTACCTCAATAGGCACAATTTCGGTAATTTCCAAACCATAACTTTCTAATCCAACGCGTTTTATCGGATTATTGGTCATTAACTTCATTTTGCAAACGCCTAACTGCCTCAAAATCTGCGCCCCAACGCCATAATCGCGCTCATCGTCTTCAAAGCCTAATTCGATGTTTGCTTCTACCGTATCGCGCCCCTGTTCTTGAAGTTTGTAGGCTTTCATTTTGTTGAAAAGCCCAATTCCTCTGCCTTCTTGGTTCATGTAAACAATAACGCCTTTTCCGGCTTTTTGTATCATTTTCATGGAAGCATCAAGCTGTTCGCCGCAATCGCAGCGCAAAGAGTGAAAAATATCGCCCGTTACACACGAGGAATGCACGCGAACCAAAATGGATTCGTCTTTTTCCCAACTACTTTTAATTAATGCCGAATGCTCAATGTCATCGTACTTTTGACGAAACGGAATAAGGCTAAATTCACCGAATTTAGTGGGTAATTTTACTTTTACACCTTTTTCAACGGTGCTTTCGCGTTCAATTCGGTAGGCTATTAAATTGGCAATGGAAATGATTTTCATGTCAAATTTTTTAGCTATTTCGAGCAATTGCGGCAGTCGCGCCATTGTGCCGTCTTCGTTCATAATTTCTACCAATGCCCCACCCGATTTTAAGCCTGCAAGCCTTGTAATATCGGTGGTTGCTTCGGTATGACCGGCACGGCGCAAAACACCTCGATTTTTTGCCTTGAGCGGAAAAATATGCCCCGGACGCCCCAAATCTTCGGGTTTTGTGTGGTCATTTACTAAGGCTTTGATGGTGTGGGCGCGGTCGGCAGCCGAAATGCCGGTGGTGGTGTGCGGGCTAATCAAATCAACGGAAACCGTAAAAGGCGTTTGGTGCAAAGTCGTATTTCTGCCCACCATCAGTTCCAAATCCAATTCTACGCAGCGCGTTTCGGGAATGGCGGCGCAAATCAATCCGCGACCGTGTGTAGCCATAAAATTTACTTTTTCCGGTGTTATTAATTCGGCAGAAGTAATAAAATCGCCCTCATTTTCGCGGTCTTCGTCATCTACTACTATAATAATTTTTCCGGCTCTTATTTCATTTATTGCCTCTTCAATGGTATTCAATTGGCTTTCTATCTTGTTCATTTTCAATTGTTTATTATTTTTCTTTACGAAAAAAAAAAGAAATTTTTATAAAAAAGATAAAAGTCTGTATTTCAATACATTAACTTTTATTTTTTTTTATAAAAAAGATTTTTTTTTTTACAAAAATAAGAAAGTGTTTGAATTTATCATAAAATAAAAATAGTTTTTAAGCATAAAAAAAGGAGAAAGCCTTAAAAAAATAAAGCTTCCTCCCAACCGTGTTCCAATCGCAACAACAACTATCTTAATAATTTAATTCTCTTATTTCAAAGTAAGATTGTGGAAATAAGCAAGTTGGGCAAGTTTTTGGAGCATTTTCGCCTTCGTGTATGTAACCACAATTGCGGCATTTCCAAATCACTTTTTCGCCACGTTTGAAAACCATTCCGGCTTCCAAATTGTTGTAAAGCGCGCGGTAACGCTCTTCGTGTTCTTTTTCCACTTTGGCAATTAATTTAAAGGCTGCTGCCACTGCACCAAAACCTTCTTCTTCGGCTATCTTAGCAAATTCGGGGTAAAGCTCAGTCCACTCTTCATTTTCGCCATCGGCTGCGGCTTTCAAATTTTGCAAAGTATCGCCCACCATTCCGGCTGGGTACATGGCGGTAATTTCAACTCCGCCACCTTCTAAAAAGTCGAAAAAACGGCGTGCATGAGCTTTTTCGTTGATAGCAGTTTCTTCAAAAATAGCCGCTATTTGCTCTAAACCTTCTTCGCGGGCTTTTTCGGCAAAATAATTGTAACGCATGCGTGCCTGAGACTCGCCTGCAAATGCTTTTAACAGATTTTGTTCGGTTTTTGTTCCTTTTAAACTTTTCATATTCAATATTTTAAATTTAAAAATACCATACTATTTTGTTTTTACAAATTTATAATAAAAGTAGGATATAAAAAAACAAAACTTACAATTTAGTATGATTCTAAATAGTCCGTTTGAATTTTATAAAAAATTGTTTAATATCACAAAAAAATGTTGCAAAAAAAATATTTTCAGGTCTAAAAATTCTTTTTTTATAAAAAAATTAAATTTACTTTTGTGAACATAAGTTCATATATAAATTCTTTATTTTACTCCAAAATTTTGTTTTTTAAAGTCTTAAAAATGAAGATACTTAAAAGAATATTTAATTTTTATTACGATGGTTTTAAAGGCATGAGCCAAACCGGAAAAAAATTATGGCTGATTATTTTTATAAAATTGGTCATTATGTTTTTGATTTTGAAAATATTTTTTTTCAAAGATTTTTTAAATTCAAAATTTTCAACCGAAAAAGAAAAAAGTGAATATGTATTGAAACAATTAACTAAAACTAAGTAAAATGGAACAAATTGATTTTTCGTTGGTGGACTGGTCGCGTGCGCAATTTGCGCTTACTGCCATGTACCACTGGCTTTTTGTACCGCTAACGCTGGGTTTATCGTTCATTTTGGCTATTATGGAAAGCCTTTATGTAAAAACCGGCGATGAAAAGTGGAAAGAAATTACCAAATTTTGGATGGGCATTTTTGGCGTCAATTTTGCCATTGGCGTTGCCACCGGAATTATTTTGGAGTTTGAATTTGGCACAAATTGGTCGAATTATTCGTGGTTTGTGGGCGATATTTTCGGCGCACCCTTAGCCATTGAAGGGATTATGGCGTTTTTTTTGGAATCAACTTTTGTAGCCATTATGTTTTTTGGCTGGAAAAAAGTGAGCAAAAAAGTACACTTGCTTTCCACTTGGATGGTTTTTGTGGGTTCAAATCTTTCGGCACTTTGGATTTTGGTAGCTAACGCTTGGATGCAAAATCCGACCGGAATGCGATTTAACCCCGACTCGGTTCGCAACGAAATGCTCAGTTTTTGGGACGTTTTGCTGTCGCCAACGGCACTCAATAAATTTTTTCACACCGTAACTTCGGCTTACACGCTTTCGGCTTTGATGGTTTTAGGCATTAGTTCTTGGTATTTGTTGAAAAACAGAGAACAAATTTTGGCTATGCGAAGCATTAAGTTGGTTGCAATTTTTGGTGCTATTGCCATGATAATCACCGTTATAACAGGAGACGGTTCGGCAAAAGAAGTTGCCAAACATCAACCCATGAAATTTGCCGCAATGGAAGGTCTTTACAAAGGACAACAAAATGCGCCATTAGTAGCCATCGGTTTGTTTGGAAAACCCAATCCGGCAACGCCCAATAAAGAAGAATTTTTATTTCATATCGAAATTCCGAACATGCTTTCATATTTGGCTTTTATGGACGCAAACGCTTTCATTCCGGGCATTCAAGACTTGGTACATGGAAATCATGAAAAAGGAATTTTGTCGTACACCGAACGTGCTGAGCGTGGAAAAATGGCGATTGACGCTCTTGCAGCCTATCAATTGGCAAAAAAAACCGGTAAAATTGAAGAAGCTGCTACGCAATTAAAAATCTTGGAAAATAATTTTGAACATTTTGGCTACGGTTATTATTTTGGTCGCAATGTTCATGAATTAGTGCCGAGTGTAAAAATAAGTTTTTACTCATTTCACCTTATGGTAATTTTAGGCGGACATTTTTTGCTTCTGTTTATAGTTTTCTGGTATTTAGAAAAGAAAAAGAAATTGGAAGGTAAAAAATGGCTTTTTCATACAGCCATTTGGACAATGCCTTTGGCTTACGTAGCCTCCGAAGCCGGTTGGGTGGTAGCCGAAGTGGGCAGACAGCCTTGGGTAATACAAGATTTATTGCCCAGTATTGCAGCCGTTTCGCAAATTGACGCTTTCAGCGTGCAAATTACGTTCTTCCTATTTTTTACTGTTTTTACCGCTTTGCTTATCGCAGAAATTAAAATTATGCTGTCAAAAGTAAAAACGGGTTCGCAAGTTATTGAAAATAAACAAGAAACTTTAAAATAAAAGGAGGACAAAAAATATGTTTGAAAATTTATCTCTTTTGGTATTGCAGCAATATTGGTGGATAATTGTTTCATTATTAGGTGCTTTGCTTGTTTTTCTTTTGTTTGTGCAAGGTGGTCAAACCATGCTTTATTGCTTGGCAAAAGACGAAAAAGAACGCAATTTATTGGTTAATTCGCTGGGTAGAAAATGGGAATTGACTTTTACCACTCTGGTAACTTTTGGCGGGGCGTTTTTTGCGTCATTTCCATTGTTTTATTCTACCAGTTTTGGCGGAGCTTATTGGGTTTGGATAGCCATTTTGTTTGCTTTTGTGCTTCAAGCCGTTTCGTATGAATACAGAAATAAAAAAGGCAATTGGCTCGGACAAAAAACCTACGAAACCTTCTTGTTTATCAATGGTTTACTCGGAACTCTTTTGTTGGGAGCAGCCGTTTCTACTTTTTTTACCGGTTCTATGTTTTCGGTAGAAAAAATGAATATTACCCGCCTTTCGGGCGAAATGCCCATTATTTCGAGCTGGGAGACGCCTTTTCATGGTTTAGAAGCCGTTTGGACTTTGGAAAAATTGGCTTTTCTTCAAAATCTTTCGTTGGGTTTAGCGGTTTTCTTTTTGTCGCGCCTTTTGGCAAATCTTTATTTTATGAACAATATAGAAAGCCAAACTATTTTTGAACGTTCCAGAAAAATTTTAGGTATTAATTCGGCTTTATTTTTGGTGTTCTTTTTATTTTGGCTTATCCGCTTGCTTTTCATCGATGGCTTTGCCGTAAATCCGCAAACAAAAGAAATTTTTATGCAAAATAATAAATATCTACACAATTTCTTAGAAATGCCTATTGTGCTGATATTGTTTTTGTTAGGCGTAGTTTCGGTGCTTTGGGGAATATTTATTTCATACATCAAAAAAAGCGACAAAGGCATTTGGTTTGCGGGCGTTGGTACGGTTTTGGTGGTTTTAAATTTGTTTTTATTAGCCGGATTTAACCACACGGCTTATTATCCATCGACTTTCAATTTGCAACATTCGCTCACCATCGAAAACAGCTCATCGAGCCATTTTACGCTCACTGCCATGAGTTACGTTTCACTGTTTGTGCCTATTGTTTTGGCATATATTTGGTATTTTTGGCGTGCCATGAACAAAACCAAACTTTCGACAGAAGAATTGGAAAATGAAAGTCATAAATATTAATTTTTAAGGTTTTTTATCAAAAAAAAGTTTATAAAATAATATAAAAATTAATTGATTTGGTGATTTTTTTTTATCACCAAATCAATTTTTATACATTTTAAATAAAAAAATTAAATTCTAATTTTATGACCGTGAAGGGCAAAATACAAAATAAAAAAGTAAGGCGGTAAAAGAATCCAATAAGCCGACTGAAAATTTTCAATCGAAGCCACTTCGGTAGCACCTTTGGCAATATCTACCAAGTATCCGAAAATGAGAGGAATAACTGCACCTCCTACAATAGCCATAACCAAAAGAGACGAGCCGGTTTTGGTAAATTTTCCTAAATCTGCAATGGCTAAGGGCCAAATGGCAGGCCACATAAGCGAATTGGCAAAACTAACCAAAAGCAAAGCATAAAATGCATATTCTGCTGCCGAAAATACCAAAATAAATGTTGAAACAATTCCAATAAGTGCAAAACTTATGAGTGCATTGGTTTGAGAAATAAATTTTGGAATAGCCAAAGCACCAAATACATAGCCCAAAACCAAACCTATGCTAACATATTTTGAATACGATTCTAAATTCGGAACATCGCCAAAAGTAGCTTTGGCAAAATCAATGATTGAAACCATTGGTAAAGTTTCGATGCCCACGTATAAAAACAAAGCTAAAACACCTAAAAGTAGATGTGGAAACTGTAAAATACTGGTTTTTGAAGCTGCATAACTTGCTGATAATCCGTTCATTTCGTCATCACTTTCGCCTTCGGCTTTCACTTCGGGTAAAGGTGCAAAATACGTAAAAACACTTAAACTCACCAAAATAGCTGTTACAATTTGAAAAGGGAGTGCTATATTGCTGATTTCTACTTTACTAAGGTCGATAAACAAGCCCAAAAACAAGGGTGCTAACCACCAAGCCAATTTATTCATTATGCCCATTAAACTCATGCGCATGGCTGCACTTTCTTGAGGTCCGATAATGGTAACATACGGATTAACAGAAGCTTGAAGAAGTGTATTTCCTATTCCGCCAACAAATAAAGCCACTAAAAATAAAGGGAAATTTAGCATTTTAGCTGAAGGAACAAATAAATACATGCCCAAAGCCATAATTAAAAAAGCAAACATCATGGCTTTTTTATACCCGATTTTTTTTATCAACCAGCCTGCCGGACTTCCGAAAATAACAAATGCCGAAAAAATGGCAGCCGTTACCAAATACGATTGTGTGGTAGTGAGCTGAAAAGCTGCTTTCAATGCCGGTGTTAAAAAACCGCTAATGCCTACGCCAAAGCCAATTACAAAAAACATAACTCCCACTATGGCAAGCGGAAGAAGATAATTGGGCTGATTTTGCTTTTGTGTTGTCATATTAAAATATCTTTTTTTTTGAACTGTTTGTAAATATCTTATATTTTTATAAAAAACTTTTTTTATAAAAATATTTTTACAAAAATGATAAAAAGAAAGAACAAACAAATGTTTTTTTTCAAAAAAATGAATGAAAAAATATGTGAAAACATAAAAAAAATAATCCGGTAAAATGAATAAAATTTTAAAAAAACCGGAAAATATTTTTTGCAAAAGTAATTTTTATTATCGAATTGTTAAAATATCAAATTTTAACATTATTGAATTTTAAAAATTAAAATTTGTAACGCACGAAAGCTTCAATCGCCTCATATTCAGCCATTCCAAGTTCATCGTAGATTTTAGCCGTTCCGCGATTTCTGTCTTCGGCACGTTGCCAAAATTCGCGAGCATCGCTGCCCGGAAACATGGCTCCATCTTTTTGCGATTGATGTTTGAAAATGGCGTTTCGCTTGCGCATCAACTCTTCGGGGCTAATCGGCACCGCCATTTCCACCACGTCCACGTCCCATTCTTGCCAAGCACCACGATAGAGCCAAACATAGCAATCTTTCATCCAATCTTCTGTTTTTAAAATTTCGATGGCGGCAAAAATGGCATCAAGGCATACGCGATGCGTGCCATGCGGGTCGGAAAGGTCGCCGGCTGCAAAAATTTGATGTGGTTTTATTTCACGCAACAAATTGATAATGATGTTTATATCGGTTTCGTCAATCGGAGCTTTTTTAACGGCACCCGTTTCGTAAAAAGGTAAATCGAGAAAATGCACATTTTCTGCCGAAACGCCAAAATATCGACACGCATCAAGGGCTTCGCCGCGCCGTATAAATCCCTTAACTTTACGCACTTCGGGCATATCGAGTTGTCCGGGTTTTTTATTTTTTATGAAACTGGCAATATTTTGGTGTTTTTCGAGCAAAGTTTTATTTTCGGGGTCAAAACTGGCATGGTATTCTTTTAAAAAATCGAGGTAACGCAAGCAATAATCATCTGTAACTGCAATGTTTCCAGATGTTTGATAAGCAACATGCACTTCGTGTTTGTGTTCTACAAGCCGCAAAAATGTTCCGCCCATCGAAATTACATCATCGTCGGGGTGCGGACTAAAAATAACCACGCGTTTTTTTGCCGGAATGGCGCGTTCGGGGCGGTTGCTGTCATCGGCATTGGGTTTTCCGCCGGGCCAGCCGGTGATGGTTCGTTGTAAATCGTTGAATACCTTTATGTTAATGTTGTAGGCTGGTCCATATTCGGTTATCAATTCGCTCATTCCATGGTCATTGTAATCGCGGTCGGTCAATTTTAGAATGGGTTTTTGCACTTTTTGGCAAAGCCAAACCACTGATTTTCTGATTAATTGGTCATTCCATTCTACAGTGTCCACCAGCCAAGGCGTTTTGATGCGTGTTAATTGTTCGGCAGCGCCGTTATCGAGTACAACTTTCACATTTTCATGCAGTTGCAAGAATGTAGCCGGAATTTTGCTGGTAACTTCTCCTTCTACCATTTCCTTGATTATTTTGGCTTTTTGTTCGCTGTGAGCCATTAAAATAATTTTTTTTGCTTTCAAAATTGTACCAACGCCCATTGTAATACTTTTGCGCGGAACGTTCTCAATGCCATGAAATTCAAGGGCTACATCGTTTCGGGTCATATAATCCAGCACCACCGGACGCGTGATGGAATTGTTCATTGAGCCGGGTTCGTTGAAACCGATATGCCCCGTGCGTCCAATGCCAAGTATTTGAATATCAATGCCTCCGTAACTGTCGATTTTATCTTCGTAGGCTTTACAATATTTATAAATTTCGTCTTTTGCTATGCTTCCATCAATCAGATGAGTGTTTTCTCTCTGAATATCAATGTGTTTATACAAATTTTCGTGCATAACATAAGCAAAACTTTGAAGCGAATCTTTTGCAATGGGATAGTATTCGTCTGTATTGAAAACCACCACATTGCTAAAACTCAAGCCGTCTTGTTTGTGCATTCTAATAAGCTCATTATAAACACTTAACGGCGTAGAACCAGTTGGCAAACCCAATACACAATACTCGCCTTCGAGTTGTTTAATTTTAATCAAAGCCGCTATTTCATTGGCAACAGCCACAGCAGCATCTTTAAAATCGGAGTAAATAATTACCGGAATTCGTTCAAAACGCGTTTGCAATGCGTATTTTACCGATTTTTTATTTTTTGTAAATTTCGTTTCTTTCATTTTACAAAATTTTTATATTGTTTTTTTTTACAAAAATAAAAACTCTAAATGAAAAAAACAAGAAATTTTGAAAATTTATAATACAAATTTAATGTTTATTTAAAATTCTAAAAACTAAGTATTTATAATTCAAAATATTGATTAAAATATAATTGATATGATTAGCATACATTTGTTTTTTTTACTTGCAAATTTCGAAATTTAAGGATTTGACATTTTCTCTTAATAATCAAACAAATACATTATCAAAACTTAATTTTTATCCGTTTGAGAAATTAAAAAATTGAGCATTTGAAGGCTGTTTTGCAAAATTCGGTCGGTGAATTTGTACTTTACTAATATGCCGGAAGTAGCATAAAATGAGACTCTTGCAACCAAGAATTCTTTCAGGGCATATACATATCCTTTTTTCCATTTTTGCCAGCTTATTTTTTCTTTGTAAAAAGAATAATGAAATTCCAAATAATTTTCAAAAGATTGATTATCAAAAGAATAAGGCAAAACAAAACTTAAAAATTCAACTATATCGCGGTGCGGAATATTCAAAACCGATAATTCCCAATCGTAAATGCAAATGTCTTCATTTTGCCGAATAGCAATATTCCTTGAGTTGAAATCATTGTGTATCAAAGTGATAGGAATTTCTAATTGGTTAAAATTTTCTTCTAAAGGCTCAATAAAGTCTAAAAGATTGCTTAATTCGGCTTTTAAAATCAAATTTTCTTCTTCGTGATAAGCTATTTTTACCATTTTTTTATACAAATCCTTGCTTTCCCATGCTTTAAATAGTTTTATATTTTCCAAATTTATTCGGTTTTCTTGTTTTTCAAAATGCAAATGTATTTTTGTTATGGTTTCAATGGTTTTTTTTATCCATTTTTCATTCCATTTTTCGGGTTTATTTTCCGAATTTTGAATTAAAAAATGTTCTAAATCTAAAAATTCGATTGCAAAAATGAAAATTTCGCGTTCTGTATCTATTTTTTTACCAAAAAATATTGGTTTACATGAAAAGTTGTGATTTTCTAATGTTTCATAAACTTCTATTTCTTTTAAATGGCAATTAAAATATTCTAAAAAAGGGTAAAATTTTTTTATAAAATCTGCCAATTCAGTGTCGATAGATGCTGCCAAAACATGAAGTCCTTTGATTACTTCTGTGTCTAATGCCTTAGATTTCAATAAAATAGATAAATTTGAAATGGACGAAGTCGAATTTTCAAAAGAAACTTCAATCGGAATAAAACCAATTATTTTTTTACTAACTTTGTTGGTAATGTTGGTAATAATTCCGTTGTCGATTATAGAGTCGTCTTTTCTTTCAATTTTTAAAATATTTTTTACCGAAATATTTTTTTGCAGAATACTTCTGAAAAAAGAATCTGTCAATTCTGATTTTAAAAGCCATTTTACCGGTTTATTTCTGCCCAATTTTTCGTGTGCTTTTGCAAATTCGCCACTTACAATGGCTGAATATGTAGAAATTTCGAGCGACAAAGTAAATCCGGCTATCATTTTGGCAAATCGTTCAATTTTACCCGAACCGTAACATTTCATCAATTCCAAAGCTTCGCGCTGCTTGGGTAAATGCGTCCCGCCGCCCACTGTGCCAATAACCAAAGAGGGCAAATTGAGCGACAAATATAAGCCTTCGGGCGTTTTTTCAACATTTAAAATGGCATTTGCCGACTCGGCTATCGAAGCCAAATCTTGTCCGGTGGCTGCAAAAATGGCTGCAATGGCGTTGGCTGCATTGATGTTGTAACCGCTCATTCCGTTGATTTTGCTCATGGCTTGCGATGAATTGAAACAATCTACAATGGCTTGAGAATGAGTACGAAGCACTTTTTCAATTATATTTTCTTCTAAAAAACATTCGGCAACTACGTGAACGCCTCGACCGCTCAAGGCATGAGAAAGTGATACTTTTTTATCACCAGAGCCATTTCCTTCTATAACAAAATATAGTATTTCAATTTCGGTTTCTTTTGTAAAATGCTCTACAATCCAGAGCATAGCGTGCCATGTGCAAGTGGTAGTCATGTTTTGCCCTGAGGCATCGCCGGTGGTAAAAATAAACTTGGAATGAACGGTTTTTCCAATTATAAAACTTTGAATTTCAATTAATTGAGCATGATTTGAATAATTTTCGGCAATCTTTTTTATATCGAAAAACTTTTTTTCAATCCAATTTTTAAAAGACAAAGCCGATTTTAAGTTTTCAAGTAAAAACATGGGTGCGCGAACCATCTTTTGGTGCAAAATCACTGCCGAAAATCCACCGCTTTGACTAATGGCTTTTGCGCCGCGATTCATGCTTGCAACCAATGCGCCTTCGAGCGTGGCAGCAAGCGTATAAACCAATTCAAATGTTTGATTTTCAGCGTAAAGCAATGGTCCAACTAAACCCAAGGGAATTTCTGTAGAACCGATGAATGATTCAATATTGTATCGAATGTCTTGGTATTGGAAATTGTGTTTTGGAATAATTTGAAGTGCTAAATCATTGGTTTTCAAATACTCCAAGCGCAAGTCGCAGGCTTTTTGACTGCTGAGTCCACGACCGGGCATTATGGGAATTTCGAGCATAAAATTTGGATAAAAAGAACTATTTGTTCATTTTGAAATTTGAAAATGAATTTTTTTTTTTATTATTTTTTAAAAGTGACGCTTAAACTTGTGAAAAAAAAGAATTTTATTTATATAATCTATTTATCTTCAATGTTTTACAAAAATTAATAACTTTTGGAAAGTTCCGATTTAAAGCATCGCTACTTTTTAATTTTTTTAAAAAAAAATTATAAAATTTTATTAATTTTACAGATAAAAAATTATTTTAGTAAGCCAATTTTTCGCAAATAAACTTGGTCTATGAAAGTTCTATTTTTAATAATTTTACCCAAATCGTATTTCATATTTTTACTCGTAGTTCCTAAAGCTTCGATATTAATATGCTTATATTTGATTGAAAATGAAGCAGTTTCTTTAAGAATGGGTTTTCCTTCAGCATCAAGTTTTATTTGCTGAGTTTTTATTGGAGTGTTAGAAGTTGTGCCGGCAATTACATTTTCTTCGGTTTCGTATAAGTTGGAAATAACGCCGGTGTTTTGGTATTCATATCTTCCGGTATGTGTATTTAAAACATCGGTTACGGTGTAGGCAAATAGGGAATTGTCGGTGATAATGGGTACTTTTTTGTCGGGGTCTATTTCGCGAGTAAAGCGCGGATTGCGTGTAATGGTTTTGTCTTGAACAATGTTTTTAAAATTTGGGTCTTTTCTAAAATCGTATTTGTTGCGTGTAATTTGAGCAAATTCAACTATTTTTTCATTTTTGCGTCTGATGAGTTCTTTTGAGAACATTTCGCGCACATGTGGCTCTTGTAAGTTTGCCGAATAATAGGGTTCTAAAAACCCAAGCCACGCTATATCAGCTAAATAGATGCACGGGTCGATATTAAAAAAAAGCAAAGTATCGATGCCGCTTTTGTTGATTTCAAAATTGGGATTGGAATCGCGTACTATTTGTAAAACTTGGTCGTAGGATAAAATTTTCTTTACTTCTTCTTGATAAAGCGAATCTTTGGTTCCTAATTTGGCTAATTGCTTTTCTACAAATAGCTTAACGGGCAGTTTTCTCAAATTTTCCCAACTAATCGTTTGCAGAGTAAACTTGGAAATAGTGTCGGTTTCGCTAATTTCGGCTGCATTGTTCAAAACATGAATTTTATGAATTTTATGTCCTTTTACATGGTCGTAGGCATTCTTTCGCGTGGACATGTATCCAAAAAAATTTGATGCTATTTCGCTTTGCGAAAGCCCGAATAATTCTTGGCTTAGAAAAACATATACCGAATCTTTTATATAAACTTCTTCTTGCGAAACATCGTACTCTTGGTTGGTTTCTTCTTGCAATGCAGAATCTCTTTGGGCATTGTTCTCTGCATCATATTCGTTTTGATATTGTTCATCGTATTGATTATTATCGTAATAGCCATCTTCGGAAGAATTGTTTTGGTCGTAATTATAATTTTCATAATCGGAGTTATCGTTTGTAGCGTAATTATCGATGTAGGGAATTTTATAGTCGCTCCACTCATCTGCGATTTCGTAATATGGAAAGTAAGTTGGTAAAAGTGAGTCGTAATGAAAAACACTGTCGATTAGCGTATATTGAAAAAAACTTTTTGAATTGATTGTGGTAATTTTGGTTACTTTAACGGTTCGCATATTTTGGTCGATAATGGAATCTTTGGCCAATGTCTTAATATCATATTTAATATAAGCATCATCAGAATTAATTTTATCAAATTTAGCATCAATTAATTTTTGTGCAAACGAAATAAAAAAACTAAATAAAAAAACGGTGGTAAAGAGATATTTTTTCATAAAAATAAAATTTTAGAATAAAATAAGCAATAAATGTTTTATCAAATCGCACAATTTTCATTCCATTTTTTTTCAAAAAAAAATAAAATTAGAAATGGAAAGAGGATACTCAATTCACATTGAATATCCTCTAAAACTATGAAAAAGAAAAATAAAAAAACAAAAACAAGAAAACAATCTTTCTTTTTATCTTATAACGTTTATTTTTTTAAAATATTATACGAATACCTTCGGGTAAACATTTTTTAACTTTTTTTTCGGTTAAACCGGTATCGGTTAATGTTATTTCTTTCAAATTTTTCATTTCCGCCATTTCTTTGGGCATTTTAGTGAGAGGGTTGCCCGATAAATCAAGGGTTTTGAGCGATTTCATTAAAGCAATTTCAGCCGGAATTTCGGTTAATTGATTGCTGCTCAAATCTAAAAATTCGAGTTTGGGCAAAGAAGTTAGCAAAATAGGAAAACCAATAAATTTATTTGACCAAAGTTTTAAAACTTTTAAATTAATTAAGTTTTTAAACGACTCCGGTAGTTCCGAAAGCTTGTTGTTACCTAAGTCAAGTTCTTGTAAATAAATCAGTTCACCAAAATTGTCGGGCAATACTTCCAAATTATTTATCCCTAAATTGAGTATTTGCAAATTTTTAAGTAAACTTATATTTTCAGGCAAACTGCTGTGTGAAGCTTTTATTGAAGTTATTTTATAAACCTTTTCGGGGCTTTGCATAGCTTCTGAAAAAGATGTATAAGTTTGCTCTTTATTTAATTCACTTTTACTCAAAATTTGTGCATTTGAAAAAGTAAAGCCAACAAGTATTAAAACGAGTGTTAAAAAATAATTTCTCATGGTTTAATGAATAGTTAAAATAAATAAATTTAATTTATATGCAATATTACGAAATTTTGTAACTACTTGTTGTCTGAAAAAAGAAATACTCTTACTCGAAAACACACAAACTCAATCCATCGAAAAAGAAAAACTCCATAAAATAATTCTTTTTAATTTTACTTTTTTTTTGAAAAGATTTAATTTTCAAAAACATATACAAAAAAAACTTTTTTTGAATTATAATTGAAAATTTTTAATATTTTTTTATAAAAAAAATGAAAAAAAATAATAATTTACTTGTTTTCTTTCCATCAAATTATTTATTTGTTTAATTGTTAAATTTTTAAATCTCTTTAATCAAAAAATGAACTAAATAGTGTTAAAAAAAATTGTAAGATATTATTATTCAATACTTTAAAGGAGTTTAAAAATTTTCAAACTTTTTCGTTTATAGTAACTTCTTTTTTCTTTAAATAGACGACAACTGCAATTTTTATCTAAATTAAAACCTTAATATCAATTAGTTATAAAAGTAAAAATTATTTCTTCCATTAAATTTATCTTTTGAAAAAAACAAGTTTTTAAAATTTTAGATTTCAAAAATTTCAAAAATTTTTAAATTTCTTTTTTTTGTTAATTTTGCCAAATGAAAAAAAAATTTTTTATACAAAAAACGGAAAATGAAAAAAGTAGCCTATTACACATTGGGTTGTAAATTAAACTTTTCGGAAACTTCTACTATGGGCAGAATGTTTGCCGAGCGCGGTTACGAGCGGGTAAATTTTGACGAAAAAGCCGATGTTTACATCATAAATACCTGTTCGGTAACCGATACAGCCGACAAAAAATGCCGTTCCATAATCAATAAAGCCATCAAAACCGCTCCCGATGCCAAAATAATAGTCAATGGTTGTTATGCGCAACTCAAAGGCAATGAAATAGCTCAAATTCAAGGTGTTAACTTGGTGTTAGGTGCTGAAAACAAATTCGATTTTTTCGATTTTTTAGAAAAAAGTGAATTAGAAAGTCAAAAAGAAAGCGAAAATAAAAACCAAAATAAAAATACACCTTCCGAATTGCATTCGTGCGAAATTAATCAGGTAAAAAAATTTCATTCTGCTTATTCGCTAAATGATAGAACACGCTCATTTTTGAAAATTCAAGACGGTTGTAATTACCCGTGTACTTATTGCACCATTCCGCTGGCGCGAGGCAAAAGTCGCTCAAATACCATAGCCGGAACGGTAGCCGAAGCTCGAAAAATAGCTGAAAACGGCTTTAAAGAAATCGTGCTAACGGGCGTAAACATTGGCGACTTTGGTTTTGGAACTGATGAAAATTTGTTTGAATTGATTAAAGAATTAGAAAAAATTGAGGGAATTGAACGTTTTCGCATTTCTTCTATCGAACCCAATTTGCTAACCGACGAAATGATTGAATTTGTAAGCCGTTCGGAAAAAATAATGCCACATTTTCATATTCCTTTGCAGTCTGGAAGTGATAAAATTTTAAAACTTATGAAAAGGCGTTACAATACAAAATTTTTTAGCAACAAAATAGCTCAAATCAACCGATTTTTGCCTCACGCTTTTATTGGAATCGATGTAATTGTTGGCTTTCCGAGCGAAACGGAAGCCGATTTTGAGGAAACGTACCAATTTTTGAAAAATTTAAACATTTCCTTTTTGCACGTTTTTTCCTACTCGGTGCGAAAAAATACTCCGGCTGCCGAAATGGAAAACAAAATTTTGCCAAAGGAAATAAAACGAAGAAGCGATTTATTGCATCAACTATCTGATTTTAAGCATACTGAATTTAATAAACGTTTTGAAGGTCAAACGGCAAAAGTACTTTTTGAACAACAAAAAACCAAAGGAAAAATGCACGGTTTTACCGAAAATTATTTGAAAGTGGAAACCGATTTTGACAAAAAGTTAATAAATCAAATCATTGAAATTAAGTTAAATACTTATGAAGAATCAAATTTTAAAATTTCTTTTTTATAAAAAAAACAACTGATTAGATAAATAAATTATGGATTATAAAATTCTATGTAGCGAAGTCATTGAAATTTGCCACGAAGTTGGAGAATTTATTTTGGAACAAAAAAATAAAATTTCTTACAAAAACATTGAAAAAAAAGGTAAAAATGATTTTGTAACTTTTGTTGATAAAACATCGGAACAAAAATTGGTGCTAAAACTCTCCGAATTGTTGCCCGAAAGCGGATTTATAGCCGAAGAGAACACCAGCCAAAAGCGCGGCGAACTCTACAATTGGGTGATTGACCCGCTCGATGGAACCACTAATTTTATTCACGGTTTAGCACCTTTTGCCATTTCGATAGCTTTGGTTAAAGGCAGTGAAATTGTTATGGGCGTGGTGCATGAGTTGAATTTGGGCGAAACTTTTTATGCTTGGCAGGGAAGCGCGGCTTATTTGAATGGCAGACAAATTTCGGTTTCTCAAACCGAAACAGTTGCTAACTCGTTGATAGCTACGGGCTTTCCGTATTACGATTACAAGCGACTCGATGCTTTTATGGAAAGCATGAAATATTTTATGAACAATTCGCAAGGCTTGCGGCGTTTGGGGTCGGCTGCTACCGACTTGGCTTATGTGGCTTGCGGTCGCTTCGATGCTTTTTATGAATATTCGCTCAAAGTTTGGGACGTGGCTGCCGGTGCGTTTATTGTTCAGCAAGCCGGTGGAAAAATTTCAGATTTCGACAAAGGCGAAAACTGGCTTTACGGACAAGAAATAATAGCTTGTAACTCTAACGCTTTCAGCGAATTACAAAATATAATTTTCAAAATTATGAACTAAATGTTTGCTTTAAAATTTTAAAGTAACATTTTTTTATACTAAAAAGTCATCGCATCAATTGTTTGAAAAATGCTTTTGATTTAATTTTCAATGAGCTTTTTATCAACAAATTGATGCGTTGACTGTATTTTTTTTTTTAAGAGATTTTTTTTTTATTTTTTAAAAGAATTTTTTTTACAAAAAAGCTTTATTTTGCTGTTTTTTTATTCCAAAAATTTTATTTTTCATAAAAAAAATTAAGCCATCATAAGCGAAGTTTGTGCAATTTTTTCGAGCGAAACCACTTTATCGGCTGCGCCTAATTTAATGGCTTCTTTGGGCATTCCGAAAACAATGCACGATTGTTCGTCTTGAGCAATGGTTCTGGCACCGGCTTCTTTCATTTCCAGAAGTCCTTTTGCCCCGTCGTCGCCCATTCCGGTCATAATTACACCTACGGCATTGGGTCCCGCAAATTTAGCGGTAGAGCGAAAAAGTACATCAACCGAAGGGCGATGTCTATTCACCAAAGGACCGTCTTTTACTTCTACGTAATATCTTGCACCACTGCGCTTTAAGAGCATGTGCTTGTTTCCCGGAGCTATCAAGGCTTGTCCTTTCAAAACGCTGTCGCCATCGGAGGCTTCTTTTACACTAATTCGGCAAATTTCGTTCAACCGATTGGCAAAGGAACGAGTAAAAACTTCGGGCATGTGCTGAACAATAACTATTCCCGGACAGTCGAGCGGCATTTGTTCTAAAAACACTCTCAAAGCCTCCGTTCCACCGGTTGATGCGCCAACGGCTATGACCGAATCGGTGGTTTTTATCATGCTGTAATTAGTTGTTTTAGAGATGATTACATCAGCACTCAGTTTTGGAGCTACTTTATTAATAAGTGCATTGGTTTCTGCCATTTTTGAAATTTCAGCGTTCGTATTAAAAGAAGTAGTTGTATTGTTTTGATTTATAGAATTTTGATTTATAGAGTTTTGATTGTTAGTACTTTGAAAACTTGAAAAAGTTCTTCGTGCCGGTTTGGTTAAAGCAGCAGCTTTTACGGCATCAATTAATTTAATTTTCGATTCTTCAATAAATTGTTTGGTATTCATATTGGGCTTAGTAATAATTTCAACAGCTCCGTATTCCAAAGCTTTTAGTCCGGTTTCGCTTCCTCGCTCCGTTAAACTTGAAATAATAACCACCGGAATTGGGTATTGCGACATTAATTTTTTCAAAAAAGTCAAACCGTCCATTCGGGGCATTTCTATATCGAGCGTGATAACATCGGGAGCTTCTTTACGCATTTTTTTTGCTGCAATGTAAGGGTCTCCGGCAGTGCCGATAACTTCTATGCCTTTATCGGTACTCAAAATTGTGCTTAAAGTCTGCCTTACAACCGCAGAATCGTCTATAATCAATACTTTAATTTTGTTCGACATATCCTTATAAATGGTATTAATAATTTACTCAAATGTATAATTTTTTTTTTGAAAAAAAAATTTTTTTTGCCATTTTTAAGTTTTAATTTCACTATTTTTATCAATATTTTGTTAAACTTTTTAAAAGTTGAGTTTATAAAAAATCATAACAATTTGAAAAACAATATATTAATTAAATATGTGAAACTTTTGAAAAGGTTTTCATTTTCAATGCCTTATAAAAATTTAACAAGCGATTGTTTTTATAAAACGATTGTTTTTTTATTCATTGATTTACAATTTTTTACATCGAATATGAAATATAAAAAAAAAAAAATTTAATGGCATATATTCATTTTTTTAAACTCTTCGGCATTAAAAAACGATAAAAAATAATATTTTTTACTAAAAAAAGATACGAGTTAAAATTGATAAATAGCACTATTTAGCTATTGCAAAAGAAATTATTACAAACAATTTGGTGTGTAAAAATATTAAAATAGACTTTTACAAAATTTAACATTAATAAATCTTTTATTTGTGATTTATTTACGTAATTTGCACAAAAAAATTACATGATAAATTGAATAATTCGTTTATTTTTTTTCTAAAAGTTTAAAAATTTAAAAGTTTGAAAAGTAAAAAATTATAATAGAAAATAATCAATTACTAAACTTTAAAAAAAGCTTTTAATTAAATTAAATATTTGTATTTCAATTGATTATATAAAAAAAATTAAAAAACGATTCTATAAAAAAAAATTGTTTTTACTTGTTTCACTAAAACCATTTTTCGTATGAAAATGCCCGAAACTCAGCGTTATCCCTTTGTAATCAAAGGAAGTTTTTATTTATTATTTGCAATTTTACTGATTTATTCACTCATTGGCGCCAAAGAATTTTTGTGGCCCATTGCCATTGCAGCACTTTTTTCATATTTAATTTACCCTTTGGTTTCTTTTTTTGAAAAAAAACTGCATTTTCCGCGCATCTTAGCTAATTTGCTTTCCATTGTACTTATGATTTTGGGTTTCGTAGGCGGATTTATGTTTTTATACAAACAAATAGCACTCATGCTCAGTGATTTACCTGCTATTCAAGAACAAACTCTTCACAATATTGATAAACTTTACGGTTATATAGAAGCGCATTTTGGAATTTCGATTTCGGAACAAAAAATTTGGGCTAAAAATATGGTAACCAATACTTTAAATAATGGCGATGTAGCCTTTGGAAAATTTTTCTCTCAAACCACTGGCACTTTAGTAAAAATAGGATTGCTTCCGGTTTTTATGTTTTTCATGCTTTTTAATCGCAATAAATTTAAAAATTTTATTATGCAAATTACGCCTCGCCGCAACCGCATTCCGGTTTCAAACATCATACAAGACGTTTCACACATCACGCAGCATTACATGGGCGGAGTTTTGGTAGTGGTTTTGATACTTTGCTTTTTAAATTCATTGGGATTGTACATTATTGGCATGAAATACGCCATTATGCTCGGAATTATTGCTGCCGTTTGCAATGCCATACCTTATTTCGGTACTATTTTAGGATTTATGTTTCCATTGGCTTTTGCCATTTTTACACAAGGCGACCCTCACCAAATTGTTGGCGTGTTTGTTCTATTTTTTATTATCCAATTTATTGAAAATAACATACTTACACCAAATATTGTCGGTGGAAATGTTCAATTGAATGCGTTTGTTATTATCCTCAGTTTAATTGTTGGGGCAATGGTTTGGGGCATTCCGGGTATGTTGGTTATTGTGCCGTTTATGGCAGTTTTAAGAGTCATTTTTGAAAACATTCCAAGTATGCGACCTTATTCATATCTGCTTGGTACTAAGGGAACTGACGAACATTCTGTTACTTTTAGCAAAATAAAATCGTTTATAAAATGGGTTAAAAACAGTAAAAACAAACCCACCTTAAAAACAGAAGCTTTAGAAAGCATAAAGTCTTAAATTTCAAAGTTTTAGAACCCGAAAAATTCAATAGAAAATGTTTGAACTTTTTAAAAAAGAACTCAGTAGTTTTTTCAGTTCCATAACCGGATACGTTGTAATTATTGTATTTTTACTTATCAACAGCCTTTTTATATGGGTTTTTCCCAGCGAATTTAACATTCTCGACAATGGTTATGCCAGCTTAGACAGCCTTTTTTTCCTTTCGCCATGGGTTTTTTTGTTTTTAGTGCCGGCTGTAAGTATGCGCCTTTTTTCGGAAGAAAAAAACAGTGGAACGATAGAACTGCTTTATACAAAGCCACTTACAGAGCTTGAAATTGTTTTTGCAAAATACTTTGCCGGACTTAGTTTGGTACTTTTTTCCATTTTACCCAGTTTGATATATTTTTTATCGGTTTACTTATTGGGCGAAACACAGGGAAATTTAGATACCGGAGGCACTTGGGGTTCTTACATTGGGCTTTTCTTTCTGGCTGCTATTTACGTTTCAATAGGCGTAATGTCTTCTGCTATAACAAATAACCAAGTTATAGCATTTCTTTTGGCGGTTTTTATTTCCTTTATTTTCTATATCGGTTTCGATTTTATTTCTTCACTTTCGGTTTTCACCGAAATAAATACTTTGGTTTTAAAAATCGGAATCAACGAACATTATAAATCCATGAGCAGAGGTGTTTTAGACAGTCGCGATGTGGTTTATTTTGTGGGAGTTATCGGAATTTTTCTTTCCATTACCAAAACCATTATTTCAAGCAAAAATTATTAATTTCTTTTTTTTTAATGAAAAAGCATTATTTCACAGCCATTTTTGTCTTTTTTTCGCTATTTTCGATAGCACAAGACATTGATTTTTATCATAAATACAAAAATGACAATTATTTGATTCCTCAAATTGACAGTTCAATGTCGTTTGAAGAATTTCATTTACTTTCCGAAAATTTGCGCATGATAGACATGGTTAATGCCGCCATTGTGCCGGGTTATGTGCATTTCAAAAGCGGCGAGAAAAAAATGGGCTACACCTTATTGGGCTTAAGATTAGCATCTTACGCAACCATGTCGGCTATTTTATTCAACGACAATATTGATGTAAATGGCTTTGAATTGTTTTTGAAAGACCCCAATGGCGACCAAGATTTAATAAAATACAAATTAATTTATTTTTCGGCTTTCACTTTAGCTGCCTCTACTTACCTGTTTGACTGGATTAAAGGTTCTTATCTTTTAAAACACAAACAAGAAGAAATTAGGTATAAATTTGCACTTAAAATGAGTTTAGAAAGTTATTCTTCATTTTCGTATTCTTTTAAAAACCAAAACATTCCAACTCTGGGATTTCGATTACAATTTTAGCTTTTTTTTTTAAGAATCCTTAATTCTGTAATTAAATCATTAAAAAATTGATAATCATTGTATTAATAGTTTTTTTTATGAAAATAAATTCTTTTTCTATCGCAGATTCTAAGGAAGGCAAACTTTAAATAAACATAATTTGAGCTTTTATTTTCTTGTAATTGCTTTTAAATTAGCACTTTGTCAAAGTTTTTAATTTTGGCAAAGCTACCGTTTGCAAATAAAAAATGACTACTTTTTTAGATTCTCAAAAATCTAAAACCTTTTTTTGATTCAAAAAACATAAAATTTATTAACAAAAGAAAAAAAAGTTTATTATTAAAGAATTTATTTATACTTTAGTGCTTTAAAATTCGATGCAAAAAAATGTTTTTTTTAAAATTAAATTGTTTTAAATCAATTGATTAAAACAATATATTTTCTTATTTTTTTTATAAAAAAAATGAAAAAATAAAAATAAAAAATTAAAACATTGATTCTTTTGAAAAATATTAATAAAAAAATAACAACTAAATGGTTGGAGAAGACAAAATAATAAGAGTAAATATTGAAGAAAAAATGAAATCTGCCTACATTGATTATTCAATGTCGGTAATCGTTTCAAGAGCATTGCCCGATGTACGCGACGGACTGAAACCCGTACATCGCAGAGTTTTGTTTGGAATGCACGGTTTAGGGTTGGCTTCAAACAAAGCTTATAAAAAATCAGCAAGAATTGTTGGAGAAGTATTAGGTAAATATCACCCGCATGGCGACAGTTCAGTTTATTTTACAATGGTTCGTATGGCGCAGCCTTGGTCGCTTCGCTACATGTTAGTTGACGGGCAAGGTAACTTTGGCTCAGTAGATGGCGACAGCCCAGCAGCCATGCGTTATACAGAAGCACGATTGCGCAAAGTTTCGGAAGAAATGCTCGGAGACCTTGAAAAAGAAACCGTTGATTTTCACAACAACTTCGACGACACCCTTCAAGAACCCACCGTTTTACCTACACGAATTCCAAACCTTATTGTAAACGGTGCATCGGGAATTGCAGTAGGTATGGCTACCAATATGCCACCTCACAATTTAAACGAAACCATAGACGCTACAATAGCTTATATCGACAATAACGACATAACTATCAGTGAGTTAATGAAATATATTAAAGCACCCGATTTTCCAACGGGCGGTTTAATTTACGGATACGAAGGCGTAAAAAGTGCCTTTCACACGGGCAGAGGACGGATAGTTATTCGGGCTAAAACCCACATAGAAACCAGCAAAACCGGAGGCGAGAAGATAATTGTTACCGAAATTCCATATATGGTAAACAAAGCCGAATTGATACAAAAAGTGGCGGCTTTGGTAAACGAAAAGAAAATTGAAGGAATTTCAAACGCCAACGACGAATCGGACAGAAACGGAATGCGTATTGTTTTCGATTTGAAAAGAGATGCCATAGCCAATGTGGTTTTGAACAATTTGTTCAAATTAACTCCGCTGCAAACTTCTTTCAGTGTAAACAACATTGCTTTGGTAAACGGACGTCCGCAAATGTTGAATATCAAAGAGTTAATTCATTATTTTGTTGAACATCGACACGAAGTAGTCATTCGCCGTACAAAATTTGAACTCAAAAAAGCCGAAGAACGCGCCCATATTTTAGAAGGTTTACTCATTGCATTAGACCATTTAGACGCCGTAATTAGCTTAATTAGAGCATCTAAGACCGTTGAAGAAGCCCGATTGGGTTTAATGAGTACTTTCAGCCTTTCCGAAATTCAAGCAAGAGCCATACTCGATATGCGGTTGCAAAAATTAACCGGTTTGGAACGCGACAAAGTAAAAGAAGAATACCAAGAAATTATGAAACTCATTGATTATTTGAAAGAAGTTTTAGCCAATGTGGAACTTCGCATGAAAATAATCAAAGAGGAATTAATGGAAGTAAAAGCAAAATTTGGCGATGAAAGACGCTCTGAAATCGTTTACGCTTCCGAAGAATTTAACCCCGAAGACTTTTATGCCGACGAAACCGTTGTAATCACCATTTCGCATTTGGGTTACATCAAGCGCACGCCCGTAACCGAGTATCGCACGCAAGCACGCGGAGGCAAGGGCGCAAAAGGAAGTGCCGCGCGAGACGAAGATTTCATTCGCCATTTATACATTGCCACCATGCACAATACCTTGCTTTTCTTTACAGAAAAAGGAAAATGCTTCTGGCTAAAAGTATATGAAATACCCGAAGGTTCAAAAATCTCCAAAGGAAGAGCCATTCAAAACATGCTCAACATAGAACCAGACGATAAAGTAGTAGCGTACATGAAAGTGCTAACACTCGATGACGCCGATTACATTAATAATCATTACATTACGCTGGTTACCAAAAAAGGAATCATCAAAAAAACTTCGCTTCAAGCCTATTCGCGTCCACGCCAAAACGGTATCAATGCCATAACCGTTCGCGAAAACGATTTCCTTTTGGCTGCCCGAATAACAGACGGTACAAAAGAAATTATTTTGGCAAACCGTTCAGGAAAAGCCATACGATTCAATGAATCGACCGTTCGCGCTATGGGGCGCACCGCTTCGGGCGTTAAAGGCTTCAATTTGAGCGATGAAGACGATGTAATCGGAATGATAGTTATTAATTCTGAAAACGAAGACATTTTGGTGGTTTCCGAAAATGGATACGGAAAACGCTCAAAATTAGAAGATTACAGAGTTACCAACCGAGGAGCAAAAGGCGTAAAAACAATTAACATTACCGAAAAAACCGGAAATTTAATAGCCATAAAAGCCGTTACCGACTCCGACGATTTAATGATTATCAACAAATCGGGCATCATCATTAGGCTTTCGGTTGCCGAACTTCGCGTTATGGGACGCGCCACACAAGGCGTTCGATTAATCAACATCAACGATAACGACTCCATTGCCGCTGTCGCAAAAATACATTTGAGCGATGTAGAAATCGAAAATCAAGAAATTCTTCGCAATTCTGAAAATCAAGTCAATAATTTTGATGAAAATGAAACTAATTTTGAGGAGAATGAAAATTTTTTCGATGAAAATGAACAAATTTCAGACATTGAAACAATTGAAAATACAGATTTTGAAGAATAATTTTTTCATATAAAAATAAATTTTAAAGTAAAAAAATGTTTTTTCAAAAAAAAAACAAAAAACTTTTTTTCAAAAAAAAAAAAAAATTAAAATAAAAAATTTGGAAAAACGTTTTTTTACTAAAAAATTAAAATAAAATTGAATACTCATTAATTAATTAAAAATTTTAAAATGAAACGAATAACATTAGTATTGTTAATATTATTAGCAGTTCAGTTTTCTTTTGCCCAGAAAGCCAAAGTTACCCAAGCTTCTTCGCAATTAGGCTTAGGAAAATTAGACCTCGCCAAGCAAGCTATTGACGAAGATTTGGCAGCTAATGACGAAAAAACAGCCAATTGGTATAAGGCTTGGTTGGTGCGCGGGCAAGTGTATCAAGCCATTTGCGAAAGTCCGCTGCCAATGTATCAAAACCTTGACAATGAAGCTGTTACAAAAGCACACGAAGCCTATATGAAAGCATTGACTTTCACCGGCGTAGAAAAAAAACCGGAAAAAGCAAATGCCGAAATTTTTGAAAAACTTTTCAATCCCGAAAAGCCAAACGAACTCTCACTCAAAGCAGCTTTGGTAACCAAAGGGGCAAACGAATTTACAGAAAAAAAATACAAAGAAGCCATTTTGTCTTTTGAAAATGCCTTAAAAATTAATGAAATTGTTGGCGCAACAAATTACATCGACTCGGCTGTAATTTATTACACGGCTTTGGCTTGCGACAACGCCGGAAATGCTTGTGAAAACGAAACTACAAAGAACGATTTTTACAAAAAAGCAAACGATTATTATCAAAAATCGATTTCTGTTAATTACGAAACCGAAAAATCCTATGTTTTTAAAGCCGCCGTTTTAGAAAAATTAGGCGACAACGAGGCTGTTTTGAAAACCATAAACGAGGGTATGGCAGCTTTTCCAAGCAGTGGTTTGATTATTGGCAGTAAAATTAATTACTACATCAATAACAATCAATTAGATAAAGCTTTAGTGGAAGTTTCCGATGCCATTGACAAAGGAAACGACGACCCTTCTTATCTTTATACAAAAGGTGCTTTGCTCGATAAAAAAGCCGAAGGCTACGCCGATAAAGCCAAAGAATTGGATTTAGTAGTTAAAGAATCGAAAAAAGAACTTTTCAGAGAAAGAAATAATCCGGCAAAAGCAAAAGTTGTACAAGAGCGATTTGACAAAGAAATGGCTGAGTACAATCAAAACGACATAGAAGCCGAAAAACTTTATCAAGAAGCGATTGGAATGTACGACAAAACTTTAGCAAAAAAATCTGATTATTTTGATGCTGCTTACAATAAAGGTGCTATTTTTTACAACATTGGCGTAAAACACGAATTGTATGCCAATTCCATTTCTCCAAGCGATGACCCCGATGGTAGCAAATTTAAAACTAAAATGGATTTAGCTACAAAATATTTCAATCAATCGTTGGAAGCATTTTTAAAAGCTGATGAAATTAAACCCAACGAAGAATATACTCTTAAAAACCTCAAAAATATTTATTACAAATTAAAAATGACTGATAAATATAATGAAATAAAAGAAAAACTTGAAAAATTATAGTTTTTTATATCAAAAAAAAACCGTAAAACTTTTGATTTTACGGTTTTTTTTTCTTAAAAAAAATAATTTTTAAATAAACATTAATTTAACTATCATTTATGTCGGTCTTCTAAAACTTCAATAACATTCTGCAAACCAAAGCCTTTTGCATTGAGTAAAACTAAAAAATGAAACATTAAATCTGCCGCTTCATTCAGAAAAAGCTCATTATTATTATCCTTTGCTTCGATTATCAGTTCCACCGCTTCTTCGCCAACTTTTTGGGCTATTTTATTAATCCCTTTTTCAAACAAACTTTTAGTATAAGATTTTGAAGAATCCGATGATTTTCTACTTTCTATAACATGCTCTAAATGAGTAAGAAAAGCCACATTTGCATCATTATCTTCCCCCCAACACGTATCTGTACCCGTGTGGCAAGTAGGTCCGAGTGGTTTTGCCAAAATAAGCAAGGTATCATTGTCGCAATCGACCTTTATGTCTTTCAATTCCAGTAAGTTACCCGAAGTTTCGCCTTTTGTCCAGAGTTCCTTGCGCGAGCGGCTGAAAAATGTTATTTTTCCTGTGCTAAGTGTCTTTTTATAAGCCTCTTCATTCATGTAACCAAGCATCAAAACATTCTTGGTTATATAATCTTGAATGATAGCCGGAATCAATCCGTCTTGTTTCTCGAAATTAATTTTCATAATTCCATTGGTCTTAAAATCAAATATTTCCATCATTTTTATAACGTTTTTTAATTGCCAATAAAATCAAATTTTCTTTTTTACAAAAATACTTTGGCAAAACTAAATATTTCTTTTCGTATTAAGTAAATTTTAATGTTATCGAATTGCTATATTTTTTTGTTTCAAAAAAAGTTTCAAATCGGGAATTAAAATTTCTCCAAAATGAAAAATGCTTGCCGCTAAAGCTGCATCGGCTTTGCCGGTAGTAAAAATTTCGCTGAAATGTTCTTTTGTTCCCGCGCCACCCGAAGCTATGAGCGGAATGGATAAGTTTTCAGATATTTTAGCCGTTAATTCTACGGCAAAACCATTTTTCGTACCATCGTGATTCATTGAGGTTAAAAGAATTTCGCCGGCTCCCCGTTCTTGAGCTTCTTTTACCCAATCGATTGTTTTAATGGTAGTTGCAGTTCTTCCACCATTCAAATATACAAACCAATCTGTTCCATCGAAGCGCGTATCCACTGCTAACACAACAAACTGATTACCAAAGCTTTTAGCCAATTCAGTAATCAATTCCGGTCGTTTTACGGCAGCCGTATTAATCGAAATTTTATCGGCACCACTGTCTAAAAGAATTTCAACATCGGCTATTGAACCAATGCCGCCGCCAACTGTAAATGGAATATTTAAGTTTTGCGCTATTCGTTTTGCTAATTCGGCAAGAGTTTTACGTTTTTCCACAGTTGCCGTAATGTCGAGAAAAACCAATTCATCGGCACCTTGTTCGGCATAGGCTTTTCCTAATTCTACAGGGTCTCCGGCATCTCTCAGATTTATAAAATTAACACCTTTTACTGTTCTTCCGTCTTTAATATCTAAACATGGAATGATTCTTTTTGTAAGCATTTGATTTTTTTTTACCAGATTATTTATTTATAAAAAAGGATAAATCTTTTAAAGTAATTTTATTTTCATAAAAAGCTTTTCCAATAATAACTCCTTTACAACCAGATTTTTGTACGGCTATTATATCGGAAAGACTCGAAATACCACCCGAAGCCACTAAATTTATTTCAGTGAAATGATTTGTTAATTCGCTATAAAGCTCATTAGAAGCACCTTGCAACATGCCGTCTTTAGCTATATCGGTGCAAAAAACATAATTAATTCCTTGTTCTGTTTTTTCTTTCAAAAAATTGAAAATATCAATTTCCGTTTTCTCTTGCCATGCTGAAACAGCCA
Source organism: Paludibacter propionicigenes (assembly GCA_020721325.1). GTDB lineage: Bacteria > Bacteroidota > Bacteroidia > Bacteroidales > JAIFNL01 > JAIFNL01. The sequence goes on along the minus strand of DYNA01000006.1, from coordinate 14,110 downwards.
ATTTTTTATCGTTTACATCTGTACCGAGAAAAATTTTATTTGCACCGAAATGACTTATCCATTCAGTAAATAATTCGGTATTTTTTACAGCCACACTTCCAACGGCTACAAATTTTGCTCCTGCATTTAAAACAGATAAAAAATCGTCTGTAGTTTTTACTCCGCCTCCAAAATCTATTTGTAAATTTGTTGCTGTAGCAATTTTTTCTAAGCCCCATAAATTGGCAATTTTTCCACGCTTTGCTCCATCTAAATCGACCAGATGAAGGCGTTTTATACCTGAATCTTCAAACATTTTGGCTATTTCAACCGGATTTTCGCTGTATATTTTTTTTCGTTTATAATCGCCCTGCGATAGACGTACACATTTGCCATCGATTAAATCAATTGCCGGAATAATTTCAATCATTTTTTTTATAAATTTGGGTTTTCTAATTATTTAAAAACTTTACACTTTTTACCTAAGTATTTTTTATTAAAAAGCAATAAAATTTTTTAAAATCTGCTCTCCAATCTTTCCACTTTTTTCTGGGTGAAATTGAACAGCAAAGAAATTATCTTTTTGCAATGCAGCACTAAAATTGTAAATGTAATTGCAAGTTGCTGAGGTATTTACATTCAAATTAGCAAAAAAGCTATGCACAAAATAAACATGTGAACCATCTTCAATGCTTTTAAATAAATCACCCTTCAAATCAAAAATTCTATTCCAACCGATATGAGGAATTTTTTGATTTCCAACAAACTTTAAAACTTTATTTGGTAAAATATTCAGGCATTTTGTATTGCCTTCTTCGGAAAAATTGCAAAGCAATTGCATACCCAAACATATTCCCAAAACTGGTTGTTTCAAATTAGTTATCAGCGAATTAAGTTTATTATCTTCCAAAAATTTCATTGTAGTTGAAGCTTCTCCCACACCGGGAAAAATAACTTTTTTGGCACGAATTATTTTATCAAAATCAGAGGTTATTTCACTCTCAACATTTAATCTGTCCAATGCAAATTTGACAGAACGAACATTTCCGGCATTATAATCAATTATAGCAATCATAAATAAAAGTTATTAATGGATAAAATTTATAATGTCCCTTTGGTAGAAGGAAGTCCGTTAAAGGGATTTCTCAAAATAGCCATTTTTATTGCTCTCGCAAAAGCTTTGAAGATGGCTTCAATTTTATGATGCTCATTTTCACCTTCGGCCTCAATATGTAAATTGCATTGTGCCGAATCGGAAAAACTTTTAAAAAAATGTTTAAACATTTCCGTAGGCATCTCTCCTACTCTTTCGCGCTGAAAATCAGCCTTCCAAACAAAATACGAACGCCCACCAAAATCCAATAAAACTTTTGCTGAACTTTCGTCCATTGGCAAGGAAAAACCATATCGTTCCATGCCAATTTTGTTCCCTAAAGCCTTTTTAAATACTTCGCCCAAAGCGATTGCCGTATCTTCGATGGTGTGATGTTCATCTACATTCAAATCACCTTTTACTTTTATTTGCAAACTAATGTTACCATGTTTGGCAATTTGGTCGAGCATGTGGTCGAAAAAAGCTATTCCAGTATTAAAACTTGATGAAAAATCACTGTCAAGGCTTAATTTTATTGATATTAGAGTTTCATTAGTTTTCCTTTCGATTTCGGCTGTCCGCTCCTCAAAGCGGAAAAAGTGATAAATTTCGTCCCAGCATTGTGTTTTTAAAACACAAATTTCTTTTAAATTTTCAGGTATTTCGTTTTTAGAAATTAAAATTCCTTTTGCTCCTAAATTTTTTGCTAATTGCAAATCTGTAATACGGTCTCCGATAACAAAGGAATTTTTTAAATCATAATTTCCTTTCATATAAGAAGTTAGCATTCCTATTTCCGGTTTTCGTGTATTTTTCTTTTGATAAGGAAAAGAATCGTCAATTAAAATATTTTCAAATGTAATTCCCTCATTTTTAAATATTTCAAGCATTTTATTATGCGCTAAGTAAAAATTTTCCAAAGGAAAACTTTCAGTGCCCAAACCGTCTTGATTTGTAACAATAACAAGCTCATAATCAAATTCTTTTCTAATTTTATATAAATTCCGAATTACTGATGGTAAAAATTCAAGCTGTTCTAAAGAATCCAATTGCTCAGATGGTTTTGGTTCAATTACCAAAGTTCCATCTCTGTCTATAAAAAGGGCTTTTTTCATTTTTTTTGTTTTATTTCATTATTTTGGTTAAAAAAAATAAATTTACATATACTGCAAATGGTTTAAATACTAAGTTAAATAAATTTATTTTGATGTATAAAAATATTTTTTAATTAGTTAATTATCAATCTATTCTGATTTAATTGATGTAGTAACTGAACCTAATTAAACGTCAAATTTTTATTCTTTTTTAGGATAGAATAATTTGCTAAAACTGAAATCAACTCTAAATTTTCAGCTTTTGTACCAACTGTTATTCTTAAACACGACTTGCAATTGGGCATATTTGAACGATTTCTTACAATAATTCCATTTTTAGACAAGAAATTATAAATCTCAACGGCATTTTCTACATTTAAAAGCAAAAAATTGGCATCACTTGGGTAAATTTTAAGCACAAAATCAAATTTTTTAAGCTCTGAATTTAAAAATACCCTCTGTTGCTTGATATCCTCAATAATATTTCGCAATTTTGGAAAAAACTCTAAAGCTTGTAATACTTTTTGCTGACTAAGCTCATTAATATTGTATGGGGGCTTTATTTTATTGAATATCTGAATGATAGCTTTACTTGAAAAAGCCATTCCTACGCGCAAAGCTGCCATTCCCCATGCTTTTGAAAATGTTTGTAAAACTATCAAATTTTCAAATTCGAGTAATCGGTCTAAAAACGAGGGTGAAGAAGCAAAATCAATGTAGGCTTCGTCTAAAACAACGATTCCACTAAAATTATTTAATAGATTAACTATTTTATTATCAGCTATTTGATTCCCACTTGGATTGTTTGGTGAGCAAACAAAAATTAGCTTAGTATGCTCATTTACAGCACTTAATATTTTTTCAACATCAATATCAAATTCAGTAGATAGTTCAATTTCAATGGTTTCGATGTTATTTAGTTGAGCTGCAACTTGATACATACCATAAGTGGGAGGTAACAAAATTACATTATCTTTTGCAGGTTCGCAAAATGCTCTAAAAATCAAATCTATGGCTTCATCGCTTCCATTTCCAAGAAAAATATTTTCTATGCTAACTTGCTTAATATCAGATAGTTTTTGTTTAACTTTCAATTGATAAGGGTCGGGATAGCGATTATAATTTTCAATTGTTAAAGAACCAAAAGCACTTTCATTGGCATCGAGAAAAATTCGAGCTTCGCCTTTATATTCATCGCGTGCAGAAGAATAAGCTTTCATTAAACTTATATTTTCTCTTATTATATTTTCTAATAAAAACATATATTTTTATAAAAATTAAATTATAATATTATTTTTTTATATACTTTTTAAACGAATACTTACCGCATTTTTATGAGCATATAAATTTTCTGCCTCAGCCATAATTTCTATCGTTTTACCAATATTTTTTAAGCCCTCTTTTGAAATTTCTTGTACCGTAATTTTTTTACAAAAACTATCTAACGAAACTCCACTATATGCTTTAGCATAGCCATTTGTAGGTAAAGTATGGTTGGTGCCTGAAGCATAATCTCCGGCACTTTCGGGCGAATAATTTCCCAAGAATATTGAACCTGCATTCAATATTTTTTCTTGAACTACATTGCAATTTTTTATCGATAGAATTAAATGCTCGGGAGCATATTCGTTTATCATATTAATTGCTTTATTATCAGAGTTTACTACAAATATTTTACTATTTTCTAAAGCTTTTTTAGCAATTTCTTTACGCGGTAAAATATCCAATTGCTTTTCTAATTTTTCCGAAACTAAATAAGCTAACTTTTTTGAGGTTACTATAAGAATAACCTGACTATCAGCTCCATGCTCAGCTTGAGAGAGTAAATCGGCAGCAATAAATTCAGGATTTGCCGTTTCATCGGCATAAACCAGCACCTCTGAAGGTCCGGCTGGCAAATCAATAGCTACACCATCTAACGCTGCAAGTTGCTTAGCAGCAGTTACATACTGATTTCCGGGTCCAAAAATTTTATCTACTTTTGGAACAGTTTCTGTACCATAAGCTAAAGCTGCAATCGCTTGTGCACCACCTATTTGCATTACTTTCTCTACCCCCGACAACATTGCACTGTAAGCAATAGCAGGATTTAAACCATTTTTGTCGGGCGGCGTGCATATCACAATTTCTCTACAACCTGCTATTTTAGCAGGAATTGCTAACATTAAAACTGTTGAAAACAAGGGAGCTGTTCCACCCGGAATATATAAACCGACATTTTGAATGGCTACTGTTTTTTGCCAACATCGAACTCCTTGCATTGTTTCAACTAATTTATTTTCTGGTATTTGTGAACTATGAAATAATTGAATATTTTCGGCTGCTTGCTGAATTGCTTTTTTTAATTCCAACGAACAATTTTGCGCTATTTTTTCTATTTCAAATTTATTGATTTCAAATGAATTACTTTCAAAATTGTCAAACTTTTTATTAAATTCTATGATGGCACTATCGCCTTCCAATTTAATTTTTTGCATGATGGGCTTGATTTTTTCAAATATGCTAAATAATTCAAAAACTGGACGTTGTAAATGTTTTGAATATTCATTTGGGTTTGGATTTTCTATAATTTTCATACCAGTAAATTTTAAATTATCATTTTTTCGATAGGCATTACTAAAATTCCTTGTGCTCCTGCTGCTTGAAGTTTTTCAATTACTTCCCAAAAATCATTCTCTTCAATTACAGAATGCAACGAACTCCAGCCCTCATTTTGTAAAGGCATAATCGTAGGACTTTTCATTCCGGGTAAAATTTTTGATATTTCAGAAATTTTATTATTCGGTACATTTAATAAAATATATTTGGTATTTTTAGCTTTTTGAACAGCTTCTAAGCGAAATAATAATTTTGCCAAAATACTTTTTTTATCCTCATTTAGATTTTTGTTGGCAATTAATACGGCTTGCGAATGTAAAATGGTTTCAACTTCCTTTAAACCGTTCATTAACAAGGTACTACCAGTACTTACAATATCGCAAATGGCATCAGCCAAACCTATACTTGGTGCGATTTCTACCGAACCACTAATAATATGAATTTTTGCATCTATATCATTCAATTTCAAATAATTAGATAAAATTTTAGGATACGAAGTAGCAATTTGTTTTCCTTCCAAATCTTTTAAAGAGTTGTATTGAAATTTTTTGCCAACGGCTAATGAAAAGCGACATTTTCCAAACCCCAAAAGCTTAATTTCCTTTACGTTATCCGTTTTTTCGAGAACTACATTTTGACCTACAATACCTAAATCGGCAACACCCGATTGCACGTATTCCGGTATGTCATCATCTCTAAGTAGCAGTATTTCAATGGGAAAGTTCGAAGCTTGAACACTTAAGCTGCCTATTCCATTTTCAAAACGTATGCCGCATTCAGCAAGCAAAGCAAGCGATTTTTCGCTTAGACGTCCTTTTTTTTGAATTGCAATTTTAATTTTTTCCATTTTATTTTTTATAAAAAAAAAGACCTGCCCAAAATAGGCAGGTCTTGAAATAAGTTTCTATAAATGAATTACATAGCTCTATCGTCCTACCTTAAAAGTAAGTAATGGTGATGACGAATTGTATGTAATTGAAAATTCATGTAGTTTTTTTTTACAAATGTAATTTTGATTTTGCATTATGCAAATTTTTTTTCAAAATTTAACTTTTATTTAAAATATGCAATAGATTAAATTGTTGGTTATCAATTTTTTATAAAATTTACAGGAAATAAAAATAAAAAATATTGAAAAAATCTAAAAAAAATATAATTTTGCTTTTTATTAAAATAATGATAAATACCATTGTTTTAAAATATTTTTTAATGTAATTATGCACGTTTTTTTTTTTATTTTTTTTAAATTTTAACAATCTGTACAAATGAGAAATGTATTATTTATGGCTCTGATAATGAGCAGTTTATTATTATCATGCAATTCTACTTCAACCGATGAAGCCCAAGAAGCTTCTCAGGCTTTAACTGTTGAACAAGCGGTTGAAAAATCAGCGGAATTTGTTGATAAAGAGATAGTTTTAGAAGGAACAGTTGCTCACGTTTGTAAACATGGCGGCAAAAAAATGTTCTTAATGGGCGAAAATCCTGATGTTCGGATAAAAGTAGTTCCGAATGAAAAAATTTCGGCTTTTGAAGCTGAATTAGAAGGCAGCGAAATTGTTGTAACGGGCAAGGTTGTTGAATTGCGCATAGACGAAGCATATTTGGCAAACTGGGAAGCCGAAATAAAAGTTGAACTTGAAACTGCCGATGAAGATACCGAGCATAACATAAGCGAAGGCGACCCTAAGCATGACGGAAGGCACAAAGAGACCGGCGATGGAAAAGGCGAAGGTGATGGGAACAAAGAGAAAATGGAAGAGCATCAAGACGACCCTTATGCACAAGTAAATGAATTGCGTAAAGAGTTGAAAGACAGTGGTAAAGAGTATTTATCTTTTTACTCGATTGAATGCAGTGAGTATAAATTAAAATAGTTTATTTACTGGAAAAAAAAATGTCTGTTTTTAATTTTCAGGTTAAAAACAGATATTTTTTTTATAAAATAATATGTTAAATATAAAAAAATAAGTTAATATAATAAAATTATATGAGTTGGAGAAAATGGAATAGAATTATTCATCGCGATTTTGGTTATTTTTTTACCGGAGTAATTATTATTTATGCCGTTTCGGGAATTGCATTAAATCACCTGAAAGATTGGAATCCGAATTATAGTGTTGAATACAAGGAATTTAAGACAAGTATTCCACAAAAAAAGGAAGACATTAATAAAAAGTGGGTTTTGAGTGAACTAAAAAAGCATAACGAACAAGATAATTATAAAAAACATTTCTTCCCAAATTCGGAGAAGTTAAAAGTTTTCCTTGTGAACGGAAATATGCAAATTGACTTAAAAACAGGCGAATCAAGCATTGAAAAATTGAATAAACGCTTTTTAATATATCAATTTAATTTTTTACATTATAATCCACAGCGTTGGTGGACATGGTTTTCAGATGTTTTTGCTGTTGCTCTTGTAATCATCTCTATCACAGGGCTTTTAATTCAGAGAGGAAAAAATGGAATTACAGGCAGGGGAGCTTGGCTTACCGGTTTAGGAATTTTAATTCCTCTTCTCTTCTTAATTTTTTTATAAAAAAATAGTCTATTTTTTGCTTAATTGTATTTAATCTATGAAGAAAATATATTTATTTTTACTAATAATTTCAATATTAGGTAATTATAAAGCTCAACACTTAAATTCATACATAAAAGCTACAAGTGGAAAAGAACAGTTAAATACTTTCCAAAGCCTTGTGAATATGCGTGATACAAGTATTTTTAATGAAATTGAATTTCATAATATTGGACCTACCGAAATTGGCGGAAGAGTAAACGATATAGAGCTTAATCCTGATAATTCTACTCAATTTTATATAGCTGCTGCAAGCGGAGGTGTTTGGTTTACAGATGACAAGGGGCAAAACTATACTTCGGTTTCTGATTTATTACCAACTCAATCTATTGGAGATTTGGTCGTTGATTGGAAAAATCAAACTTTGTGGGTTGGCACGGGCGACCCCAATTCGAGTCGTACATCTTATTCAGGTACAGGAATTTACAAAACTTCCAATAATGGTAAAACTTGGGAACATTTGGGGTTAGAAAATACAGCGCAAATTTCGAAAATTATTGTTCACCCTGATAATGAGGAAGTTATTTGGGTCGCCGCTATGGGTAATTTGTATTCTGATAGTGATGAAAGAGGTGTTTTCAAAACGGAAAATGGTGGTAAAACTTGGAAAAAAATTTTATACATTGATGAAAAAACTGGTGCTATTGATTTAATTATTAATCCGAAAAATACCGAAATACTTTATGCGGCATTTTGGTATCGGCAAACGAGAGCATGGTACAGAGTAAAATCAGGTGAAACATCGGGAATTTATAAAACCAACGATGGTGGAAATACGTGGAAACTTATTTCAGATAAAAAATCTGCATTTCCACAAGGCTGCGGAATCGGGCGAATAGGCTTAGCACTTTACGATAAAAATCCGGATATTTTATACGCTTTTTTAGACAATCAAACTACACTTAAAAAGGACAAGTTAAATTTTGATAAAACGAATTATTTACAAATTAACGATTTAAAAGATATTTCAAACTCTGATTTTTTACAAATACCTGATAAAAAATTAGGAACTTTTTTAAAAAAATATCATTTTTCAGATACATTAAATCCTCATGTTTTAAAAAGCTTAATTTCTGAAAATCAGTTAAATACAAAAGATATATACAGTTATTTGGTAGATACAAATTTAATTGAAGCTCCGCAAATAGAGGGCATACAAATTTATAAAAGCACAAATGGTGGTGAAAAATGGAAATTAATGAATAAAAAAATGCCCAGCAATACTGCGTTCCAATATGATTTTGGATATTATTTTGGGCAAATTCGTGTTTCTTATTTTGATGAAAATGAGCTTTATATAGGCGGTTTGTATTTGTACAAGTCTAAAAATGGTGGCAAAACTCTTCAGCCCGAAACGGATAAATCCATACATGTAGATATTCATGCTATTTGGCTGAATCCCAGCAGCAAAGAGCAGATTTTTATTGGTAGCGATGGCGGAGTCAATTATTCTGAAAATAACGGGAAAACTTGGCAAACGGCAAATCATGCACCTATTACTCAATTTTATTCGTTAAATACTGATAACCAGACTAATTATAATATTTTTGGTGGAACACAAGACAATGGAACTTTATATGGAAATATTTTTAATAGAAATGCCGGAAAAGATATTTTTTCGCAGTTGAGTGGCGGCGATGGAATGCACATACAAATTGACCCAAATCATAAATTTATTGTTTATGGCTATCAATATGGTAACTATTTTAAGAGTAACTTAAGTAATTTACAATCAGGAATTTATTTGTCAAAATTACAAACTATTTTGCCCCAAAGCACTGTATTTGATGCAAAATTGCGTTTTGGTTGGCAAACGCCTATTTTGCTTTCGCAAACTCAAAAAAATATTCTTTATATCGGGGCGAATAGACTGATTGAATACAATTTAGCTACCCTTCAGACGAAACTAATTTCACCTGATTTGACAAATGGAGGCGAAAAAGGTTGCACCCCCTTTGGAAGCCTTTTTACCATTAGCATTTCTCCTTTTTCAGACGAATTGATTTATACCGGAAGCGATGATGGATTAATTTTTAGAACCGATGATAAAGGGAAAAATTGGCAAAAATTAAATCAAAATATGCCGGAAAAATTAAAAATTACTAAAGTTTTGGCTTCTAAATACAATCAAGATAGAGTTTTTGCTGCTATCAGTGGCTATTCGTTTGATAATACCGAAAGTTTTTTGTACTTTTCGTTAAATAAAGGCAATGACTGGCAAAAAATAGGTTCTAATTTACCTAAAATTTCTATTTTAACCATAGCCGAAGACCCTTTTTATGAAAATATTGTGTATGTTGGAACGCATTTAGGTCTTTTTATTTCATTCGATTTTGGGAATTTTTTTTATATTTTTAATCAAATTCCTGCTTTGCCTATTACTGAAATTGTATTTAATAAAACACATAATCACCTTTTAATCAGTACTTTTGGGCGTTCGATTTACATTGCTGATTTGAAACAGATTTATAAAGCTGCAAATTTGTAATTTTTTTTTTTAAGATATTTTGAATATATTTGTTAAAAAAAAATACAAATATTTATTTTACGCTTAATATGAAAAAGAAATTAATTTTCATCTTATTTTTTTTCCAAACATTCACATTATTTTCTCAAAATATTGATTATGAGTTAAGTGAACATTTATTACCAAATTCTTTTTTTTTTGAAAAAGTACAAAATATTGATTATGAGTACATTAACACACTTGTTGATAAACTTTTGTCGAAGAAAAGTGAAAAGAAATGGGCTGGTGCTATTATACCTGTAAATTATTCACTCGAAAACAATGGAAGTTGGTCTATTTTGAAAAATACTCGAATTTGGAAATTAGCCCTTTTCGCCCCAAAAGCAAAATCTATCTCGTTGTATTACAATTGTTTTTATATTCCAAAAGGTGCAAAACTTCGCATTTTTGGACAAAATAAGGAAAAATTTTTAGAATATGAATATTCGGAAAAAATTAAAAAAAACAGCTATTTTGCTACTGATTTTGTACAAGGTGAATACATCTTTTTAGAATATTCTGAGCCAATTAATTTTAGCGATACAGCAAAAATTGAGATTAATGAATTAAATTATATTCCTCAAAGTAATTCTAAATTGGCTAAAAATACCGGTTTTGGAACTTCCGATGAATGCCAAATCAATGTAAATTGCTCGCAATCTGCTGATTGGCAAGATGTTAAAAATTCAACGGTGCGTTGGCTTTCGCGCAACAAAGACGGCTCGTGGTGGTGCAGCGGAACGGTTGTGCAAACGGCTGATTTTAGCTTTAAGCCTTACATACTTTCTGCTGAGCATAACATACTCGATAACAATTATTTTCCTGCCGCAACTTCTTATTTTTCGCAATTTATTTTTTATTTTGGTTATGAAAGTCAAACTTGCGAAACTCCTAATAATGAAGCAGATATAAATTATAAAACTTTAACTGGTTGTAAATTAATTGCACGTTCAGGGGCAAGTGGGAGTTTGAAAGGCTCCGATTTTATTTTGTTGGAACTTTCTGATACCATACCAAGCTCATATTCAGCTTTTTATGCTGGTTGGACGCGCGACAATATTGAAATTGATTTCGGTTTTTGTCTGCATCACCCCAGTGGCGATATTAAGAAAATTTCAAAGTCTTTTGGTACGGTTTCGACTACTAAATTTGGTAAGGAAGATGCTTTTTGGGCAACCAATTGGCAACTTTTTGGCGACAAAATTGGAACGACCGAAATCGGTTCTTCGGGTTCGGCATTATTTAATGGCAGTAAGCAAATTGTTGGTACTTTAACAAGCGGAGAATCAAGCTGTTCTGAGCCTTTAAATTTGGATTATTTTGGTAAGTTTTCCTATCATTGGGACAAAAACAGTTCAAAACCCGAAAATCAATTGAAGGCTTGGCTCGACCCACTTTCGAGTGGAGTTACTTCAATATCAGGTAGTTATAAGAATGCAAATCAAATTTTGGATTTAGAATTTGAGCGAGTTAAAATTTATCCAAATCCGTGTTCTGATTTTTTGTATTTGGAATTTTCTGATTTTAGTGTTCAAAATTTACACATTCGTATTTTAAATAGTGCCGGAAATGAGTTAAAATCTTATTCTTTCAATACTGTTTTTGAAAAATTGACGCTTCATTTTGAAAATTTTCCTACCGGAATGTATTTTTTAGAACTAAAAAATAACGATTTCATTTTTACAAAAAAAATAATTTTAAAATAAAAAAAGCGGTAAAAAAAGAATAAAAAAAACCGTTAGGCTTTTCAGCCCAACGGTTAGTGAAATGTATAATGAAAAGTGTTAATCTACGATTTTAAATTCCGTTCTGCGGTTTTTAGCTTTATTTTCGGCAGTATTGTTGTCTGCTATTGGTTTTGTTTCGCCATAACCTACTGCAGTTAAGCGTTTTGCTTCAATTCCTTTGCTTATTGCATATTCTTTGCACACATCGGCACGGTCTTGTGAAAGTTTTAAGTTAGCGTCATCGCTACCGTCGCTGTCGGTATGTCCTTGAATTTCAATGTTTAAATCGGGATATTCGTTCATAATATCTACCAACTGGTCTAAAATTTTGTAAGAAGCGTCGTCTTTGATTTTCGATTTGTTGGTTTCAAAATTTACCGAACCCAAATTAAAGGTTTTGTCGAGGGTTTTGATGGATTTTACTTCAAGTTTGAAATCTTTGTTGGTACTTTCTTTAATTTCAAATTTTTCAGTTTTTGGAATAATATTTCCGGTAAATTCGGCTTTGTAAACACCTACGCCTAAGTTGGTTTCAAATTTTCCGGTTACTTCTTTTTCAAACACCACTTCGCCAGTATTTACATTGGTAATCACAACTTTAGCTGTTAATGGGTCGCCGGTTTGTTTGTCCACTACATTTCCGGTTACTTTTATCGATTTTGGACCTTCTGCTACCGGTTCTTTTTTATCTCTGCAACCCAAACGAACGATTAATTGAATTTCGTGAGTTCCTTTGCCGGCTTTGTTGATGTCGTTCATTTCGGCATGATAAGCATAGCCAACGGAGTAATTGCTCAAATTAGCACCTGCACCAATGATTAAGCTGTTGTTTGAACGGTAACCTGCTGTAAGCCAAACCATTTTCTTGAAAGTAGCTGTTACAAATCCATCAAATTGAAGCGGAGTTGTTTTTGCACCGCGAACCATTACCGAAGGTTTCACCTCCAAGTCGGCAGTTGCATCTACTTTGTAGCTCAAAATACCAATGGTGTAATAATTCATTTTGCCTCTTTGCATTAATTGAGGGAAAATAACTTGAGCCTCTAAATTTTTATTTTGATACGCCATACCAAATTTGGTTGTAACGGTTGTTTCTTTGGCATCTTGTCCTATCAACATGTGGTCTGTCATGTCCATTGCTACAACATCTTCGGTAATTATTTTGTCGGTCAAAAAGCCTAAGCCTAAGCCCATAGAAAGAAAATGCTCATCGCCAAATTTTGCTTTGTAAGCATAGCTCAAATTGATGTCGGTACTTCCAATAACACCTGATTTAAAGTTAAATACAGTTAAGCCCAAACCGGAATTGGGGCTTATGTTTCCTCTTACACCAATTGTATTTACTCTTGGTGCGCCGTCAAAATCCATCCATTGAATATGGCTGTTTAAAAATCCGGTAAAAGTACATTTATCTACGGAATATGCCGGATTGTATAAAAATGGGTTTTGATTGTATAAATTGTAATTTGTAAGGTCTTGCGCTTTTGCAGTAATTGCAAAAAAAGACAGCATTACAACACTTATGATTAAAATTTTATTTTTCATGTGATTATTTTTTTAACTTTATTGAAAAAAATTTTTAATTAAATGGCAGTTTATTTTTCTAATTTATCCTTTTTTTTTTTTTGAAAAAATATTTCTTTTTAAAAAAGTTTTATGAAAAACTTTTTTTTATTAAAAAAATGGAAAAACTTTTTTTTAAAATTTTAAAAAAAACAATTTTAGAAAACTGCATTTTATTAACTAAATACTAATCTCTGTATCTTACAGTAATAAAACCTTTGAAAACGTGGTCGCCATTTTCAATGATGTAGTAATATGTTCCGAAAGGTACTTTTTTACCATCGTAGGTACAATCCCAAGGAGTGTCGTAACCTTTTGATTCGTAAAGAGTTTCACCAATATTGTTGAAAATATGAATATTGTATTCGCTCAGTGCGTCTGCTTGTGGAATTTCCCAAGTGTCATTTTTACCATCGCTGTTTGGAGATACGAAATTGTACGTTTTCAATAAAACATCTAAAACTTGAGTTACAGGCATAGCATCGAAATAATTTTCGTTACCGGCTTGATAAGCAGTTATTGAAGTGCGACCTAAATTTCTGGGCGTTACTTGGTTGCCTAAAAGCGTAGCAATGGTTTGATGTTCTACAGAGAAAGTTACAGGATTGCCTGATGCGCCACCGGTAGCTACCATTGTATAAGGACCGCTGCCATCGTTCAAAAACAATGAAGGAATATCTTGAAAATTAATTACTTGTGGTGCTTTTAACACAACTTGATATTGACCAGCAGTTTCGGCATCGAGGTAATAGTCGTTTCCGGCTTGGTCGGCATAAATTACACCTAAACCGGCATTTTGAATTTTAACAAGGCTTCCGTTTGTACCTGTACATTCAATCACATGAAGATTTGCGCTGGTAAAAGTAACCGGATTACCCGAATTTCCACCTGTAGCAGCAATAAGAAAATCGGCATCGCCATAAGTTTTATCAACAAGTGGGTTGAATGTAATAACTTGTGGTGCTTTGTGAA
>DYNA01000086.1 GCA_020721325.1 Paludibacter propionicigenes | reverse complement strand
ACAAATTAAATAATTTACATATATGTAGTGGTTTATAGTATATACCCCATATAAATTAATTGTTTTTTTTTTATTTTTTTATTGTAAAAATAAAATAAAAATACCGGAATTATTTTTTAAAAATTACTCTTAAACAATTTAACAATTTAACAATAGAACAATAAATTTATATGAAAAATTTTGCTTTAATTGGGGCTGCGGGTTATATAGCCGTTAGGCATTTGAAAGCCATAAAAGATACTGAAAATAAATTAGTTGCAGCACTCGACAAAAACGATAGTGTAGGTATTTTGGACAGTTATTTTCCTCAAGCTGACTTTTTTACCGAATACGAACGTTTCGACCGACATATAGATAAAATAAGCCGCACCGAAAAAAAATTGGACTACATAAGTATCTGTACTCCAAACTATTTGCACGATTCTCACATTCGAACAGCCCTCAAACACGATGCTCATGCCATTTGCGAAAAGCCTCTTACCATAAACCCTTGGAACTTAGACGGTTTGATAGACCTTGAAAAACAAACCGGACGAAAAGTTTATACTGTTTTACAACTACGTTTGCACGAAACCATAAAAGAATTAAAGCGGCAAATTGATGCTGCCCCAAAAGACAAAATTTTCGACATTGATTTGACTTACATTACCAGCCGCGGACATTGGTATTTTGCCTCATGGAAGGGCGAAGAGCAAAAATCGGGCGGGCTGACAGCCAATATTGGCGTACATTTTTTCGATATGCTGGCGTGGATTTTCGGAAAAATGGTAAAAAGTACCGTTCATGTGTACGAACCCAAGCGGGCAAGTGGTTTCCTCGAACTCGAGCGGGCGCGTGTTCGCTGGTTTTTGAGCGTTGATGCCGAAACTTTGCCAACTGAAATTCGCAAAAAAAGTCAAACAACTTACCGCTCTATCTTGCTCAATGGCAAAGAGATAGAATTTTCAGAAGGTTTTACTAATTTACATACCGAGCTGTATAAGAACATTTTAGCCGGAAATGGACATGGAATTAAAGAGGCGCAACAAAGTCTTGAAATTGTTCATGCCATTCGACACGCGCAACCGCTTGGTTTACAAGGCAATTATCACCCTTTTGCCAAAAAAGAAATAGAATTTCACCCTTTTTATAAAAACAGAAGAGATTTTTCTTATTATAGTTAAAAAAAAAATTTTACTTTTGTAAAAAAAAGAAAATTGAATTTAATTAAAAAAAATGAATGCCATTTCCATTTTAATTCCTTGTTACAACGAAGCTCCCGAAATACTCATTTCGACCATCGAAAGTGTCAAAAAATCGTTTGAGAACGTTCAAAATCAGATTTTCGAAATCATTGTAATCAATGACGGCTCAAAAAAGTACGAATATTCAAACATTTCGATTGAAAAAGTTCGTTTTTTAGAGCATATTGTAAACAAAGGCTATGGAGCAGCACTCAAAACCGGAATAAAGCACGCCCAATACGATTGGATTGGCATTACCGATGCCGATGGAACCTATCCCAATGCAGATTTTAACACTTTCATGGCTTATACAAACGATTTCGATATGGTTGTTGGAGCGCGTCCGTGGAATCGTATCTCGGCATTGCGCAAATTTCCAAAATACCTGCTTACTTTATTTTCGAGTTTTTTGGCAGGTTATAAAATTTTGGATTTAAACAGCGGAATGCGTATTTTTAAAAAAGAAATGGCTATGCAGTTTTGGAGTTTGTATCCGAATGGTTTTTCATTCACTTCAACCATTACAATGGGCTGTGTAACAAATGGTTACAATTTAAAAT
Source organism: Paludibacter propionicigenes (assembly GCA_020721325.1). GTDB lineage: Bacteria > Bacteroidota > Bacteroidia > Bacteroidales > JAIFNL01 > JAIFNL01. Next base: position 15,474 of record DYNA01000086.1, on the reverse strand, counting down.
ATTTGCCCATCGAATACAGTAAACGGCAAGGTAAATCGCACATTCACCCCATAAAAGACACCCTTCGTTTTTTCACATTGGTTAGTCGTTTGGCATTGTATTTCAATCCGTTAAAAGTATTTATGCCTTTGAGTATTGTATTTTTAGCCATAGCCGTAGGCAGAGGCATACGCGATTACATTTTAGTCGGTTCGCTTGGCGGCATGGCATTGGTTCTCTTTTTTATGGCATTTCAAGTTTTCTTTTTTGGTTTATTGGCGGATATAGTAATTAAAAATAAACGAAATATACTATGAAAAAAGTTGCAGTAATTGGTACAGGTGCAGCAGGTTTAGGAGTTTTAAGTGTTTTAATTGAAAAAAAAGATTTGGAAATAACTGTTTTTGAAATTGCTAAGCCATTGGAAAAAGAACTTTCTGATTTACAAACAAAAAAAGATATTAAAAATTTTTATGATAAAATTTATGATAAAATTTATAAAAATCAAAAGAGAAAATTTCCGCCACCGAAAACCAATTTTGCGAATAGTTTGCCTAAGTTTAAAGTAGAAGGGAAAGAGAAAATTTTTAAAAGTGAAAATTTAGGAGGATTGACTAATTTTTGGGGGGGGACAGCTCTACCATTTACAGAAAAAGAATTTCAAGATTGGCATATTTCATATCAAGATATGAAACCATATTATGAAAAAGTTGCAAATATTACTGGTATTTCAGGCGGTTCCGATGATTTGAATACTTATTTTAAAGATGATTTTGTAAATCGGCCTTCAATAATAATGACCTCCGCTTTTCAAAAATTAAATAATTTCAAAAAAAAGACTAAATCTACAAATTCATACTTTGTTTTTTCGGGTGTAAATCGTTGTATGATAGAAACAAGGGAAAATGAGCAAAGACAATGCGTAGCTTGCGGTGAATGTTTAGCCGGTTGTTTTAAAGATTCAATTTATTGCAGTTATCAAACCATTGACGAATATTTGAAACACGATAATGTTCAAATAATTAAAGCAAAAGTTTACAAAGTTACCGAAAATGGTACAATTGAAGCAATTATAGACGGCAAAGTACAGGAGTTTTTAAATTTTGAAAAAATATATTTAGCCGCAGGTTGTCCGAACACAACTGAAATTGTAATGCGTAGTACTGGAATACATAAAGCCGAACCTATGCAAGACAATGCGGTATATGTTTTTCCTATTTTGAATTTTAATTTTTCTTCTATTAAAAACTATAATGAAAATTCGTTATCTATCAATAACTTAATTATTGGATTAGAACCTCAAACAGAAGATAAACAATATGCTCAAGCACTTGTTTATACAAATTTTGATTATATGTGGCGTTATAATATTCCAAACTCAATCTGGCGTTTGACTAATTGGATTTTTAAACTTTTACGTAATCGAATTCTTTGGGCAAGACTATATGTGCATGGCAAAGATTCTCAATCATATACTATAAGTTTAAAAAATGATGAACTTAATTTTTCGTATGCACAAAAAGCAAATAAAAAAATTATTCCGGAAATGATGAGAAGTATTCGTTGTGCTTTGAATAAAAAAGGCTTTTGGATACCACCCATTGCTCCAATTTTACAAAAATCAAACTCTCATTATTCATCTACTTTGCCTTATAATGGAAAAAATATTCCGGTAAATGAAAATGGAGAAGTCTTGAAAAATGTTTATGTATGCGATTCTTCCGTTTTTCCCACACTTCCTGCTGTTTCTCTTACATTCACTATAATGGCAAATGCTGCAAGAATTACTGATAAAAGTTTAGAATTATAAATAAAAGAAAATGAAAATAGCTATTACGGGTGCAAATTCTTATTTAGGTCAATATATTTCAAAATTTTTATTAGAAAATTCAAATTTTGAGTTAATTTTAATTCATTCACATAATGCAAATGAAAGTTCGTTCATTGAAAGTGATAGAGTTTTAAATTTTAAGGTAGATTTAACAAGTGAATTTTCTGTTGAATTAAAAGAAATACTTAAGCAAACGGATAAGCTTTTTCATTTTGCTTGGATTAGAGGTAAAAATACTAATGAAATAATAGAATTAAATAAAAAAATGATTAAGTATCTTATTAGTGCAATTGAAATACCTGAAAAATTATTTTTTATCTCTTCTGTTAGTGGTACACCTAATTCTAAGAGTGATTATGGAAAAACGAAGTATCATTTGTTAAAGTTTGTAGAACAAGAAAAAGCAAATAGTATTATTTTAGGTTTGGTAATAGAATCAAATCCACAAAAGGGTCCTTACAAAATGTTATTAAAAGTGGCAAAAACATTACCAATTTCTTTTCGGTTTTCAAAAAACGAACCATTCGTTTTCCCTATTCACATTGAAATTTTTTCCAATAATATGCTGAAAATTATAAACGAAAATAATGATAAACAGTTTTATACTATTTTTGAAAATCCTGTAAAATTTAATAATTTTATGGAAAAAATTGAAACTCATTTTCCAAAAAGAAGGCTTAAATTTAAAATGAATGCTAATTTATTATTAAAAATAGCATTTTTTGGAAAAAAAGTAAAGATTATGCCTCGTAAAATTTCAGACCAAATATTGACATTTTTTTATAAAGATGAAGATTTTCTTTTAAGTAAATTTTTTTTTAATTTTAATATAAAATAACATGGGAAATTCTATTACTAAATTAGAAAGAGTAGATTTATATAGTTTTAAAAATTATATTAGGCAAGGTTTGTTTTTTTTATTTTATGGTTTTTTTAAATACTGGTCAATTCCTTTTTCAAATTATTTACGTTTTTTTGTGTTATATTTTTTTACAAAAAAAATTAAAACTACTCATATAAAAGATGGTGTTACTTTTTTTTTCCCTGAAAATTTAAGCATAGGTAAAAATTCTTCTATCAATGAAAGTTGTTTTATTCACGCATTGGGCGGAATTGAAATTGGTAATGGAGTACGAATTGCACCTCATACAACTATTCATACTTACGAACATGGTTTTACAGATATTTCAATTCCTATTTATAAACAAGACTATATAATAGCCAAAGTAACTATAGAAGACGATGTATGGATAGGTGCGGGAGTGAACATAAACAAAGGTGTAACGATAGGAAAAGGGGCTGTAATAGGTGGTGGTTCGGTTGTTACAAAAGACATTCCGCCTTATGCCGTGGCGGTAGGAAATCCGGCAAGAGTTATTAAATACAGAAACGAAAATCAAGTAAATAACCAGATAAAAAATGAATAAAATTTCACTCAAAAAAAAGGTTTTATTTGTCGTTTTGCTTTTTTTTACTATTTTTTATAGTTTTACGGTATTTAAAACCTACAATGTTTCGCAGCATATTTTGACTGATGCCGCTTATTATTTAATGGGTGCCGAGAATTTAGCACAAGGAAACGGTTTTTATGCTTTCAATGTAGGCTATTTGGAAAACATTGATATTAAAGACTTTAAATCCTTAGAACCCATCACTCGTTATCAACCGATGGTTTCGGTTGCAATGGCTTTTTTTATAAAAGTTTTTGATGTTTCCGTTCTACAAGCATCGCGATGGGTTAATTTGTTTTTTTATGCCGTTTTTTTAGTTTCATGGCTGTTTTTTTATCAAAAAGTGTTAAAAAATGAATTTTTGTTTTTAATTTCTGCCCTATTTTTGATATTTACTTCCGGTGTTTTTACCTACATAACGCCTCCGCATTCCGAAATGCTTTTTATGGCTTTGTTGGGAATTTTTGCCAACTTAATTCTTTTTTGGCAACAAAGCGAAAAAGAAAATTCGCAATCGATTTATACGATTTTGCTGGCAATTGTTTCGGTTTTAATTGTATTGACTCGCTATGCCGGAATTGGATTTATTGTAGGATTTGGTATTGCATTTTTGATTATTTTGGCAAAAAAACCGTTAAAATTAATATTTTTTCATTTATTTATTTACGGATTTACTTTTTTTTCGGGTTTCGGATTTTGGGCTTATCGAAATTTGAATGTTGCGGGAAGCGTAACCAGTAAATATCCCGATAATTATTTCGGAACTCTTTTCGATTTCAATCGAATTGTAGAAATTTTAAATTACTTTACATCTTTTTCTTTGGCTTTGCCCAATAAAATTTTGGCTTTTTCTTTTTTACTTTTGATTCCGATTTTGTTTGTTTTGGTTTTTCTTTTTTATAAAAATAAAATAAAAAATAATCCGGTTTTTACTTGGCTCATTGTTTCGGTTTTTGTTTATGTGAGCATGATAATTTATGTCGGAGTTCGGAATCGAGAAGTAAGTCTTGAAGGTGGTTTTATGCGTTTTTTCTTTCTATTACAACCATTTGTTGTGGGAATTTTAATTCTTTCTGCCGAAAAACTTTTGGAAATACGACAATTTTTAGTAGCTAAAATTTCCTTGTTTTTTATTGGTGGACTTCTTTTTCTTTCGCTGGTTTCGGGTGTAAATCGAACACGAATTTTTTTTCAAACTCTGCCCAAAGAAAAAGAGAATAATGCTTTTTTTGAACAAATAAAACAAAAAGCAACTCGCAATGACTTGATTTTAAGCAACAATTGGCAAGATGTAAGCGCGCGAACCTCGCTGCCTATTGTGCAAATACATTTTCAAAAAGACATCGACAGTTTGATGACGCGTTACCAAAATAAATTTCAAAAAGTGTATTTGATTTTATACAAAAATGTGGGCGTTACGTACAGGCAAGGCGTGGATACATACACACAACTACTTGATAAAAAGCATTTTGAAACAATTAAAGAAGATTCAATGATTATCTTTTTACAATTAGAATCTGATTAGTAATTTTAGCTGTAATACATTAGAATAAAAGAATTAAATTTGGATATTTTAATTCTTTTTAATTCCAATAAATTACCATTTTACTTACTTCACTCCAGCTAATTTTTTAATTTCGCTGAGTTTATTTAAAGCATCAAGAGGCGTTAAACTATTGATGTCTATTTTAGCAATTTCATCTCTAATTTGCTTCAAAACAGGGTCGTCGAGCTGAAAAAAGCTCAACTGAAATCCTTCACGTTTATCGGCAATTGAATTTACCGGTTTATTTATTTGACTGCCTTCGCGCGATTTTTCCAATTCTTCCAAAATTTGGTCGGCACGTTGCACAATGCTTTTGGGCATTCCTGCCATTTTTGCTACATGAATACCAAAACTATGCTCACTTCCGCCTTTAACCAATTTTCGCATAAAAAGCACTTTATTTCCCACTTCTTTTACCGAAACATTGTAATTTTTTACCCTTTTGAGCGAATTTGCCATCTCGTTGAGTTCGTGATAATGCGTTGCAAAAAGTGTTTTGGCTTTCGCCAAAGGGTGTTCGTGCAAATATTCCACAATAGCCCAAGCTATCGAAATCCCATCGTAAGTACTTGTGCCTCTGCCTAATTCATCGAAAAGAACCAAACTGCGATGCGAAATGTTATTTAAAATTGAAGCCGCCTCGTTCATTTCAACCATAAAAGTCGATTCGCCAGCCGAAATATTGTCGGTTGCCCCTACGCGCGTAAAAATTTTGTCCACAAAGCCCATAGATGCAGACTTTGCCGGAACAAAACTGCCCATTTGAGCCATCAAAACAATCAACGCCGTTTGGCGCAACAATGCCGATTTTCCAGCCATGTTCGGACCCGTAATAATAATAATTTGCTGGTCTTTTTGGTTCAATTTTACATCGTTCGGAATGTATTCTTCGCCTTGCGGCAAAAGCGTTTCAATCACCGGATGTCTGCCTTCTTTTATGTCCAAATCAAACGAATCGTTCATTTGAGGCTTTACATAATGGTTTTTTTCGGCAATTTCGGCAAACGAACGAAGACAATCGATTTGCGCAATGTGGTGAGCATTGTTTTGAATAATGGAAATATATTTTGAAATTTCAGCCACCAATTGATTGTAAATTTCCATTTCAATGGCTAAAATTTTTTCCTCAGCACCCAAAATTTTCGATTCATATTCTTTCAATTCTTCGTTGATGTAACGCTCAGCACCCACAAGTGTCTGTTTTCTAATCCATTCGCTCGGAACACGGTCTTTGTGAATATTTCTAACTTCAAAATAATAACCGAAAACATTGTTAAAACTTATTTTTAAAGACGAAATTCCGGTCAATTCTGCTTGTTTTTTTTGCAAATTAGCCAAATAATCTTTGCCCGAAAAAGCCAATTCGCGCAATTCGTCAAGCTCCGGTGAAACGTCTTTTGCTATAACATTTCCTTTTTGCAATTGGTTTGTGGTATCTTCTCTAAGCTCACGTTCAATTTTTTCTTTCAAATTTTGGCAACTATCCAAACCCTCTGCAAGCGTTTGTAAATGCTGATTTTCAGCATTTAAACACAATTCTTTCAACGGTTTCAAAGCCGTGAGCGCGTTTTTGAGTTGAATAATTTCACGCGGCAAAATTTTATTGAGTGCCACGCGCGAAATAATTCGCTCCATATCGCCCATTTGTTTTAAATACGTTTCCAAAACCTCCGTCAAATCTTTGTTTTGCACAAAAGTTTCAACCACCAACAAGCGTTTATTTATCTCGTTCAAATCTTTCAAAGGCAGAGCCAACCAGCGTTTGAGCATACGCGCACCCATAGGCGAAGCGGTTTTATCCAAAATAGAAATCAAAGGAACGGCATTTTCGTGAGGCGACTGAAAAAGTTCTAAATTTCGGACAGTAAATTTATCCAACCACACATATTTATCTTCTTCAATGCGCATTATTTTGCTAATATGCTCAGTTTGATGATGATGCGTAAGGTCGAGATAGTGCAAAGCCGCTCCGGCAGCCGTTGTTGCAAATTGAAGTTTTTGCACCCCAAAACCCTTGAGCGAAACCGTATCGAATTGTTTTAATAGCCGTTCTTGGCTTGTTTCCGGATTAAACATCCAATCGTCGAGTGGATATGTATAAAATTTTTTACCAAAAATTTCAAAAAAAAGACTTTGTTTACTTCGCTCAACTAAAATTTCTTTCGGCAAAAAATTATTAATCAGCTTATCAACATATTCATAATTGCCTTCGGCTACATAAAGTTCGCCCGTTGAAATGTCTAAAAACGCAACTCCGGCGTTCATTTTTCCCAAATTAATACTTGCCAAATAATTATTTTCCTTGTGGTCGAGAACATTTCTTTCGGTTGTAATTCCGGGAGTAACCAGCTCGGTAATGCCTCTTTTTACAATGTTTTTGGTCATTTTAGGGTCTTCGAGTTGCTCACAAATAGCCACCCTTTGTCCGGCTCTAACCAATTTAGGTAAATAAGTATCGAGGGCATGATACGGAAAACCGGCTAACTCCACAAAAGACGCCGAACCATTGGCTCGCTTTGTAAGCGTAATTCCCAGTATTTCAGCCGTTTTAATGGCATCAACCGAAAAAGTTTCATAAAAATCGCCCACTCTAAAAAGCAAAATTGCATCAGGGTGTTTCGCCTTAATAGCCGAATATTGCTTCATTAAAGGCGTTTGGACAATATGTTCAGGTTTGTTCACTTTCGTTAAAAAAAATAATTGTTGGTTGTAAATAATAGCAAAAAATCGATTACAATTATAGTGTAAAAAACGGTATGAAAACTTTTTTTTCAAAAAAAATTTTTTATTTTTTAATTTTTTTATATAATTGTAAAAAAAATATGTATCTTTATTATGTTCTTTTTTATAAGAAAAAAGCAGTTATATAATTTATTTACAACTACATAACAATAAGATGTATGTAAATTAAATATAAAATTTTTCTTAAATTTTTAAAAACAATAGTGAAAAATAATAAAATATATCTATTTTTGTTGAAAATATTTTTAGAACTTTTTTAAAAAATGAAAAAATAATAAAAAATTTTTTTTTTGAAAAAAAGGCATTATTTTTGAATTTATTAAAGAAATTTCATATTTTTGCAACAAGATAAAATAAGTTTTATGAATTAAAATTTAAAAACTTTATTCTATCTAAACTTAAAAAAACTAAAAATATATTGTTTATTTAGAATAAATGCGTATCTTCGTACATACATAAACGATTTGAACAATGAAAAAAACGATTACTTTTTTAATTTTATTTGCTATAATTATGATAGCGCCTTTTTTTATGGAAAGTATTATAGCGCAACCGCCGCCTCCGCCTACACCCCAACCTATTCCTATTGACGGTGGCTTGGGATTTTTGTTGGCAGCAGGTTTAGCTTACGGAGCAAAAAAATTACACAAGAATCAGAGCGAAAAAAGTGAATAAATTCTTTTATTACAAAAACGATAGTTTAAAAAAGCTATTTTTTTGTATAAATGTTAATTAAATGCAAAAAATAAAAGAATTTGTTATAAAATATAAAAAAATCAAGCCATTGTATCGATTCGCTATCAATGGCTTGTTTTTGTATTTATTATGGATTGTATTTTATTCTTTTTTCAGATACCATTCTTTTGTAAATTTTTTTTACGACGAAGCTACTTTTCATTTAACCAATAGTTGGTTGTATTCTACCAAATTTTTCTTAAATATGTTAGGATACGAAGCAGGCATCGAAATACCAAGAAAACTCTTAATATTAGCCGGAACTCCGGGAGTTATATTAGAGCGAGGCTGTTTAGGTAGAAATATGATGGGATTGTTTGCCGGTTTTATAATCGTGTATCCCGGAAATATTAAAACAAAACTTTGGTACATACCTTTAGGGTTGTTAATTATCTATATGCTCAATGTATTTCGTATAGCCGGATTGTCATTTACTCAGCTTTATTTTCCTGAGTATCTGGATATTAACCATCATACAGTTTTTAAATATACCGTTTATACGGCTATTTTTATTCTGTGGGTTATTTGGATTGGTAAATTGAATAAATCATCTGTTGAAAAAACAAATGATAGCTCGGTAGAAACAAAATCTTCAAATGTTTTAGCTACTTAAAAAACAATTTTAATTTATTTTTTTTAATTGTTTTGGAAAATATTTTCTGTCCATAATATTAAATTTGCGTTTATTTACTAATATGCGCAAATTTTTTATTTTTCTAACTCAGCAGACAGATTTTTATTTATTATTTTATTAATCAAAGTATTTTGTTTTGAAAATTAAATGCTTGACTTGCATTTCATAGAATTGAAATTGCTAATAATAACTTCGGTTTTATAATTTCTTATTAAAACCTTTTCAATTTATAAATTCATTTTTTTAATGAAAAAATCAAAAAAAAGTGATTGACCAAGCCACTGTTCAAAAAATAATTGACTCTGCACAAATTCTCGACGTGGTTCAAGATTTTGTTTCGTTGAAAAAAAGAGGTGTTAATTATTTGGGAAACTGCCCTTTTCACAACGAAAAAACTCCCTCGTTTACGGTTTCGCCTGCCAAAGGAATTTACAAATGTTTTGGTTGTGGAAAAGCCGGAAATTCGGTTAATTTCATTATGGAACACGAACAACTTACTTATCCTGAAGCACTTAAGTTTTTGGCAAAAAAATATCACATTTTAGTAGAAGAAAAACAAGAAACACCTAAAGATTTAGAAGAAAAAGAAGTACGAGAGAGCTTACTTGTTATATCGACTTTTGCACAAAAATATTTTACCAACATACTTTTCAACGACAATGAAGGAATAACCATCGGTTTATCCTATTTTAAAGAACGCGGATTTAGCATAGAAACCATAAAAGCTTTTGAATTGGGTTATTGTCCCGATAAGCGCGATGCTTTTACTCAATACGCGCTCAAAAATAGCTATAAGCTTGAATATCTAACACTTACAGGTTTAAGCGTTTCGGGAGAAAATTATAAATTCGACCGTTTTGCAGCAAGAGTAATGTTTCCGATACACAATGTAGGCGGAAGGGTCATTGCCTTTGGAGGAAGAATTTTAACCAACGATAAAAAAACAGCTAAATATCTCAATTCGCCGGAATCGGAAATTTACCATAAAAGTAATATTTTGTATGGAATTTTTCAGGCAAAAAGGGCTATCACGAAACACGATAAATGTTTTATGGTGGAGGGCTACACCGATGTTATTTCTATGTACCAAGCCGGAATAGAAAATGTTGTGGCATCATCGGGTACATCGCTTACTGTCAATCAAATACGGTTGGTTAAACGATTTACAAATAATTTAACAATATTATATGACGGCGATGCTGCCGGCATCAAAGCCTCATTGCGCGGTATCGATTTGGTTTTAGAAGAAGGAATGAATGTAAAAGTGGTGCTATTGCCCGAAGGCGAAGACCCGGATTCGTTTTCTAAACAAATGAATTCCAATGAATTTAATCTGTTTATTGCACAAAACGAAACCGATTTTATTACATTCAAAACTCGTTTGTTGTACACCGATGTTCAAAAAGACCCAGTTAAACGTGCCAATTTAATTATAGATATTGTAAGAAGTATTTCGGTAATTCCAGATAGCATTGTGCGCAGTGTGTATATAAAGGAATGTAGCCAAATAATGCAAGTGAGCGAAGAGATTTTATATTCCGAAATTTCAAAAATTTTGGGAAAACGCTTTGACGACCTACGAAAAAAAGAATATTATGCTCAGCAAAATACAAATACTTACACGTCAGCTTTTACAGAAAAACAAAATTTTCAAACCGAAATTTCTATTTGTGAAGATTTGGAAAAAGAAATTACCGGTTTACTTTTACTTTACGGCAACGAAATTCTTTTTACTGCCCGCGACAATCATTTTTCGGGCTATGAACTTGAACCCGACCAATATGTAACGGTTGCCATTTACATTACCGATTCTATTTTTGAGGAAATCGAAGACCTCGAATTTGGAAATGAATTGTATCGAAGCATATTAAATATGTGTTTTCTACTTTTAGAAGAAGGCAAACCCATTGATTTAAAAGCACTTTCGCACCATGGAAATATTGAGATAGCCAGATTTGCTTCCGAACTTTTGGTTGATGGATATACTTTGAGCAAGCTTTGGGAACGTGGTGATTATGTGATAAATACCGACCAAATTACTTTAAAAAAAGCTGTTCCGAAAAAAATATTGGAGTATAAAGAGAAAAAAGTTGATGCCATTTTAAAAGGCATCATTGAGCAACTCAAAGAAACAAGCGAGGTTGATAAACAAAACCAATTGCTTCAATCTTTTCAAAGTTTGAAACTTTTGCAAATGCAAATAGCTAAAAATTTAGGACAACGAACGGTTTTAAAATAAAAAAAGTGTCGTTTACCAGACGACACTTTTCAAACCAATTTAAACCTACCTATTAACCAAATTAACCAAATTTTAGTTATTATTATTTATTTCGTAGTATATAATTCAATTGCCGTGCCAAAGTTTATAAATTATTGATTATTAGTTTTTTAACTAAGTTTTGCGCTATTTGTTTTTCCTATAAATGTTCGTTTTTGTGAGCAAAGTGTTCAGAAACGAACATTTTTTTTTGTTGAAATCTGCAAGGTATCATTTAAAAGTTTTTTTTTATGTTTCAAACAGTTTTGATTTAAGTTTTTTAAATTTTTTTATGAAAATATTTTACAATTAGAACATTGGAAAAGTTAAATAATCAGCCATTTCTAATTTAATGAAAATTAAAATTAAATCCGTTTTTTGGAATAAAAAATTTTTCTGATAATTTTAACAGATTGTAAATATTTTTTTTCCTTTTTTTTCGTTTTAATAAAAAACTTTTAAAAAAATTAAAATAAATACAATGAAAAAAATAATCATTATTTCAATTATTTTATTGTTGATAGTTGTACCTGTTACAATAAAATATGCCGGAACTAAAACGGTATGGTTACCCATATTAATGACACGCACACAATTAGAAAATTCAATAACTGCAACCAATGTGCGTCTTTTGCAAAAACCGGGTAAAATTTATGCCAAAGACCAACTTTTTTACATCGTGGAAGCTTACAAAGGCATACATATTATCAATAATTCAGACCCTGCAAATCCCCAAATAGAAGGATTTATCACTGTTCCGGGGTGTGTTGATTTGGCTATAAAAGGTTCGGTCATGTACGTAGATAACGCCACCGATTTGGTAGCCATTGATATCTCTTCATTGCCCGAAATAGCTGTGGTTAAGCGCATTGAAAATATTTTTCCCGAATTGGTTCACCCCGAATGGGGATATGTTCCCGAAGAATTTAGCGTTGAAAACCGACCTGAAAATACCGTTATTGTGGGTTGGCAGAAAGAATAATACCAACTTTTTTTTCAAGATTTATTTATTTAAAAATATTTAAGGACGTATTTTATGAATATCAAAAAATATATTTTCATCGTTTTGAGCTTGGTTTTTATTCAAATTTCCTGCTCAAAAGATAGCGCAATGGAAGCCGATAGCCCAAGCGGTCAGGGCGGCTCGTTGGCGCGTTTTACAATTAGCAATGGTCATTTATACACTGTTGATAATCAGACGTTAAGGGTTTTTGACATTACAGACGAAAAAAATCCGATTTTTATAAAAAATTTGAACATCGGTTGGGGGATTGAAACCATTTTTCCCAGAGGAAATACGCTTTTTATCGGTTCGCAAACCGGAATGGTAATTTACGACATTTCTACCCCAAACAATCCAATTTATTATTCGTTTTTTTCGCACATTTATAGTTGCGACCCTGTGGTGGTTGAGGGCGATTACGCCTATGTAACTCTTTCAGTTTCGAGTAGTTGCAGCCGCGGAGTAAACGAATTGCAGGTAATTAACATTTCAAACCTTCAATCGCCGCAGTTAGTAGCCACTTACCCCATGATAAACCCCAAAGGTTTGGGAATAGATAATGGAAAATTGTTTGTATGCGATGCCGGTCTTAAAGTTTTTGATGCCAGCAATCCTACTGATTTAAAGCTACTTCAAACCTTTGATGTGCAAGCCAACGATGTAATTCCTTACGATGGATTGTTGCTACTTATTGGCGATAATGGTTTTTATCAATACGATTATTCCGATGGCAATTTGCAATTTTTGAGTAAACTCGAAATTCAACTCTAAACCATTCTTCATCTTAAAAATAAACAAATGAGAAAAATTTTGTATTATAGTTTTTTCTTTCTTTTTTTCCTCTCGAAACCCTCTTTTTCGCAAGAAGTTGGGCTTGAACACGATGTTTTATACAAAAACGCCCTTTTATTGATGCCTCAATACTCATTAAACAATGGTTTACGTTTTGATTTTGAAAGACAAATAGGTAAAAATCCTCAACACAGATTGGTTATTTCGCCACAATTTTATTACAAAGAAGTTTTGGGCGATGAATTGACCAATTTTAGAGGAATTGAAAAGGGAAAAATAATTGGCTACGGTTCGGAAATAGGTTATAAACATTTTTTTTACGATAAAAAATTGGAGGGAAGTGCTTATTATTCAGGTTCTTTGAGTTATTTGTTTTATAAAATTGAAGATACGAGCCTTAGCAGCGTGCGGAGCATCAGTTTGCACAAAACCGGAGTGAATTTTATCATTGGTTATCAGTATAAATTTTCGGAAACAATAGCTGCCGATTTTTATACCGGTATGGGTTTTCGCTATACTTTTGATAAAAATTCGGTAAATATGGAAAATAATTTTAAGGATTTTTGGTGGAATTACGGTTACTCCGGCACAATAGCGTTGGTTGGGTTTAAAATAGGTTTTGCTTTTTAAAAAAAATGGTTCATTACTTTTTTTTGTAAAAGAAATTTTGCAAAAAAAATAACCGGAAAAAAAGTTAAGAAAAAAAAAGTTATTTCTTTGCTCATTTTGGCGTCTATGCACGGAAAGCGCGAAAACTTTCCGTGAACCGATTTTTTTTTATAAGTGAAGTAAATTAAATAATGGACAGAATGATTTTGCAAATGCCTACATATCAGGCGAAAACAAAATTATTCATTATTAATTATTCATTACTTATAGGTTTGTATTTATTTTTTTTAAAGAAAAATTTGAAATAAAAAAAGAATATGAAAGGGTCAAAAAAGATAGTTTTTATTTTGTTTTTGTTGGTTGGATTGGCTTCAAAAGCGCAAGATACTTCCAAATTAATGGTTTCTTTGGTGCCTCAATATGTTTTTAACAATGGATTGAGAATAGATTTTGAACATCAGTTAAAAAAAATCCCTCACCAATGGATTGGAATTTCGCCACAAATTTATTACAGCGAAAAGGGCAGTTTTTTTCAAAATCTTTCGAAAGATGACGAATTTGAAAACAATGATTACGATATTGAAGATAAATTTGATACCTTAAAAGGTTTTGGTTTGGATTTATTTCATAAATTTTTTTTAAAAAAAATCGACTCCAATTTGGGTTTTTATTTTCAATATGGAGTGAGTTATCATTTTTTTGATTTGAGTTATCACAATTATATTTGGAAAACGCAACTCATTGATGGATTGGAATATATAGAATACACACCGGTTTATCAATCGCATTTTATCAATAAATTGGGCGTTAATTTTACTCTTGGCAGTCAAACCGAATTGACCGACAATATTTATTTAGACATTTACGCCGGTTTGGGAATGCGCTACAGCTTGCACAGCAAAGAAGGAGCTGATTATAAAACGTTTAGTAAAAATTCAATGGGTTATGGTTATTCAGGTGCTTTATTTGTTTTTGGAGTTAGAATTGGTGTTTTTCTTTAAAAACAAATCAACTATTTATACTAAAATGAGTTAGGAGTTAGAGATTCGGTTTTAGGAGTTCGTTTTTTTTGTCCTTTTTCATTATAAATCCCATTCTTTATAAAACTGTTCAAGAAAAGTAAGCATAAATTGATGTCGTTCGATGGCTATTTTTTTAGCTGTTTCTGTATTCATGCGGTCTTTAAGCAAAAGAAGTTTTTCATAAAAATGATTTATTGTAGGAGCTTGCGAATTTTTATACTCCTCGCGGTTCATTGCTAAATTCGGTTTTATTTGCGGATTGTAAATCGGTCGGTTTTTAAAACCGCCATAATTAAAAGTCCGTGCTATCCCAATAGCTCCTATGGCATCGAGTCTATCTGCATCTTGCACTATATCAAGCTCTTTCGATTGATAAGGTATTGAAAAATTTCCACCTTTAAATGAAATGTGCTGTATAATGGAAAGCACTTTTTCAATCACTTGACTTTCAATATTTTGGTTTTTAAGAAAATCGGAAGCGCGTTCTATGGCAATGTTTTCGTTGCCATTGTAAAATTTAGAATCGGCTATATCGTGCAGCAAGGCAGCCAGTTGCACTACCAACAAATCGGCTTGCTCAGTTTGAGCTATTTTAAGCGACAATTTCCAAACGCGCTCAGTGTGAAACCAATCGTGTCCGCTTTCGGCATTTTTCAACGATTTTTTAACAAATTCTACGGTATTTTTTATGAGTAAATCATTTTCCATTTTTTTCTTTAAATCTAAAAATCGATTGCTATACTGCAAACAATAACTTTGCCAAAGTTTAAAACTGGTCTGTTTATTTTGCAGGGAAAATGAATTTTACTTTTCCCGCTTGTTTTATAAATTTTAAAATAAGGGAATAAGGTTTTGGGGCAAGCAATTAGGCAA
>DYNA01000085.1 GCA_020721325.1 Paludibacter propionicigenes | reverse complement strand
AACTCAAATGATAACCGTTTAAAGTATAGCATCGGGGTCGCTGGGAGCGACCCCGATGCTTTTTGCAGGCTTTTTTGTTGAGATGTTATTTATACTGCAAACGGAACTTTGCCAAAGTTTTTTAACTTTGGCAAAGTTTTAATTACAAAGCACTTACATCAAAATAAAAACTCAAATGATAACCGTTTAAAGTATAGCATCGGGGTCGCTGGAGCGACCCCGATGCTCTTTGCAGGGTCGCTCCAAGCGATTCTGTTGCTACACGGTAGAAATCGCTTCTTTTGACCCAAATTTAAGGCATTGCTCAAAGTTATACTGCAAACGGTAACTTTTCCAAAGTTCTAAAACTTTGGAAAAGTTTTAATTACAAAGCACTTACGCAAAAATAAAAGCTCACATTATAACCGTTTAAAGTATATGAATTTTTAACTTCGTCAAATAGAACTAAAAAAAACGAATTAGTAATTGTTAAAATTAGTAATTTGTTCGCGCAAGCTATTGTTTTCCGAGTCACTTTCTTCAGGATAGATGCTAATTTCGCATATTTTGCCAAAGTTGTGAGGATAAATAAGTAAAAAATTAGAGTCGTTGAAATATTTTTTCAAGTAAACTCCTATTTTTTCCATAACGGGCTGATACGAAATGCACGCTTTACGCGCCAAAGCTACAATTAGCATGGTGTCGGCAAGCACCTCGCGGGCTATCACTAAAAAATCTTCAAAATCTTCAAACTCTGTAAAATGCAAGCTGTTGTTTTTTTGTTTGAGTTTGGTGATGTAGTCCAGAGTTTGCTCGTTGGCATAAATTCGCATCGGATTTCCCGTGTTTGTGGCTATTTGCGTAATGCGTGTGTACCATTCTAAAAAACCGTGTTCCAACTCCGCATTTTCCGGTATCAGTAATACAAATTTTTTAATGGTATTCAGGGGCTGAATGGATTTGTAAATGTAAATGCTGCTATCGTTCTTTGCCAACAAATCGCGTGTTAAATTGCCAAAAAAACTATCCATTAACGAAGATTTATCGTGCAAACCGATGTAAAAATGCCGAATATTTTTTTCTTTTACGGTATTGATTATGCCACTGGATATGTTCAAATCGTAGCGAATAAGCGAATGAAATTTAATGTCGGCAGAAGCTGCAAACCGCTGAGCTATTTCTATTAATTTTTTGGCTTTATTAATGGTTTCAACCGATTCTTTCTCCGCAGTAATAATGTGCAAACCATAAATTTCGGAGTTATTTTTTTTATCTATCGAGCTAATAGCCAATTCCATTAAATGTTTGATATTTTCTTCTTTCGCCAAACCGATTAAGGTATTTTCTACGTAGGAAGTTTCAAAATCGGGAGCTTTGAGAAGGTCTGTTTTAGCTATTTTAATGGCTGCTTTTTGAGTGGCAAAAGATGATATAGTACAAGTAATGAGTATCATAACTATTGTTCCGTTCAGAATATCTTCACTTAATAAACGAATCATTTCGCCATTTGCATTGTAGCCTAAAATAATATTGTAGCCTACCAAAACGGCTGCTAAGGTTGCTGCCGCTTGCGAATTGCTTAAACCAAACATCAACAAACCTTCCGTTTTGGAAAACGAAAATGTTTTTTGTGTAAAATAGGCTGCTAAATATTTTCCGGTTAAGGCTATGAATGTCATTGCAAAGCTTACATAAAAAGAATGTAGTCCTCCAAATAGTACTTTGTAATCAATCAACATACCTACTCCAATTAAAAAAAACGGAATAAACAAAGCATTGCCTACAAATTCAAGACGATTCATCAATGCACTTGTATGAGGAACAAGACGATTAAGTGCCAAACCTGCTAAAAAAGCTCCTATTATGGGTTCTATGCCCGCAAGTTCCGCAAGAAAAGCTGACGTAAATACAAGTGCCAATATAAAAATATATTGCAAAACTTGGTCGTGAAATTTTTTAAAAAACCAACGACCTACAATCGGAAAAATAATTAATACAATAAGCGAAAAAATAAGTATAAACGAAATTAATTTTATCCAGTACAGCGCGTTTAATTCAACGCCACGAGCTATTGAAGCAATAACTGCCAAAACCAATAAAGCTGCTGTATCCGTTATCACTGTACCACCGACAGTTATCGTTACTATTTTATTTTTAGTAATACCAAAACGGCTAACAATAGGGTAAGTTAATAACGTATGCGAAGCGAACATACTTGCTATCAATACCGATGAAATAAATGTTTCCTTAAATACAAAATAAAAACAAACAGTGCCTAAAATCATCGGGATAAAAAAAGTATAGGTTCCAAAAGTCAAACTTTTGTATTTATTTTTTTTAAAATCGTTTAAATCAATTTCCAAACCCGACAAAAACATAATATAGAGTAATCCCACCATGCCAAAAAGTTTTACACTCTCATCGCGCATCAATAAATTTAATCCGTTCGGACCAATGAGCATACCCACTAAAATCAATCCTATTATTTGAGGTATTTTAATTTTATCAAGTAAAATTGGAATAATCAAGATGACAAGCAGTATTAAAAGAAAAACCAACACAGGGTCTTCAAAGGGTAATGTAAAATTTATATTCATAACCTTTATTTTTTTTATAAAAAAATGAATTGTTTGCTTAGTAAAGATTATTTTTTTATCTTATACATTTTATTAATTACATTTAAAAAAGCTTTTGTTTTTTGGCAAATATAAATAAATTTTTAATACCAGACACCTTTTTTTATAAAAAAAATTATATTCCCTTTTACAAACAAATAACACATTACATTCATAAAAAATCACTGTTCCTTCACTCCATAAATGGTTCAAATCCGTTGATAAACGTGTTAGGTTTGCCAAACCTAACACGTTTGTAAACGAAAATTAACATTTTTAATACATTATAAATTATTTATACTGCTCCGATTTGATTTGTAGCCCCAAATTCACGAATTAGAATAATAATTCGTTTATAATTAGTGAATTAGAGGTCAATAAATTTTACAAATGAAATAGGAACGCTATATATTTGTTTTGCTGAATGAATTACTCTGTGGCTCTCTGTGTCTTCTCCGTGAAACTCTGTGTTATCATTTTTTTCATTACACAGAGAACCAAAGAGAAGGCAGAGTTTCACTGAGTTTTTTCAAAACATTCAAATCAAAATATTGATATATTAAATTGAAATAAAGTAATTTACAAGTTTTCTTACAGACACTAAATAGATCTTTGCATCACCAGCATCACCAGCGACTTTGCGGGAAAACAAAAAAAACCGCGCAATCGGTTTCAAACGGCTGCGCGGTTCTTTTCTGTAAAATAGCTCTAATTTTTATTTGTCGTTCATTGAGATTAAAAACTCTTCATTTGAACGAGTTTTTTGTATCCTATCGCGAATAAATTGCATGGCTTCAATCGGGTTCATGTCGGCTAAGAAATTGCGCAAAATCCACATTCTTTGCAAAGTTTCGTTGTCCATAAGCAAATCGTCTCGGCGCGTACTCGAAGAGATGATGTCCACAGCCGGATAAACTCGCTTATTAGCCAATTTTCTATCCAACTGCAATTCCATATTTCCCGTGCCTTTGAACTCTTCAAAAATCACTTCGTCCATTTTTGAGCCGGTTTCAACCAAAGCCGTAGCCAAAATGGTGAGCGACCCGCCGTTTTCAATGTTACGAGCAGCACCAAAAAAACGTTTGGGGCGATGCAAAGCATTTGCATCTACTCCGCCCGAAAGCACTTTGCCCGAAGCCGGAGCCACCGTATTGTAAGCACGAGCCAAGCGCGTAATGGAATCGAGCAAGATGACCACATCGTGTCCACTTTCTACCAAGCGTTTGGCTTTTTCCAAAACAATATTGGCTACTTTAACGTGTTTTTCCGCCGGTTCGTCAAAAGTAGAAGAAATTACTTCGGCATTTACACTTCTTGCCATGTCGGTAACCTCTTCAGGGCGTTCATCTACAAGAAGTATTATCATGTAAACCTCCGGATGGTTGGCAGCAATGGCGTTGGCTATTTCTTTGAGCAACACCGTTTTACCCGCTTTTGGAGGCGAAACGATTAAACCTCTTTGTCCCTTGCCTATAGGCGAAAACAAATCGACTATTCGTGTAGAAAGCGTTCCACTGCGCGTAGTGATGTTAAATTTTTCGTTGGGAAAAAGCGGCGTTAAATAATCGAAAGGGATTCTATCGCGCACTACTTCCGGTTCGCGTCCGTTGATGTGTTCAACTTTTATAAGTGGAAAATATTTTTCACCTTCTTTGGGTGGGCGTATGCTTCCGCTCACCACATCGCCCGTTTTTAAACCAAAAAGTTTGATTTGCGACTGCGAAACATAAATATCGTCGGGCGAATTGAAAAAATTGTAATCTGCCGAGCGTAAAAAACCATATCCATCGGGCATAATTTCCAAAACACCCGAATTAGTTATAATTCCCTCAAATTCATTGCCATTTCTTTTTTCCTGACGCTTATTTCTATCCTTTTCATAATAGTTGCGGTCATCTCTCAAATTTGGATTTTTAGCGTTTTTTCGGTCAAAATCATCAAAACGTTCGTTTCGTTCAAAGTCATCATTTCGCTGAGGCTCTTCGTTTCTAAATTTTTTATCGCTTTTGTCAAAACCATTGGTTTTGTTTGTAAAATCATTTTTTTCCAAAACACTTGGTTTATTTATAAAATCATTTTTTTCAAGACCGTTTGTTTTGTTTAGATTTTCATCTTTTGCAGAAGAAACATTTTTCAATACATCGTCGGTTTTATTAAAATTTTCATTTTTATCTATATTTTCTTCTTTCTTTTGAGCTTCTACTTCGGGATAAAATCTTTTTCCAATAAAAATACTGGGGTCATCTTCCGGAAAATCGAGATAATCGTCGTTTACTAAATATTCTTTCTTTTTTTCACGCACCGGAATTTGCTTTTCGAGCTTAGGAATGTTTGTGAGAGCCTTCTCTACGGGAAGTGTTATTTCGTTTTTTACTTTTTTAATTGGCGCATCATTTTTTTCATTTTTTTGCGAATCTTCATTTTTATCGGCTGCATTCAATGCTTGTTTGTCGAGAATTTTATAAATTAATTCTTGTTTTTTAAACGAATCAATTTTTTTAATGTCGAGTTCCTTGGCTATATCTTTCAGCTCGGTAACCAATTTTTTACTTAATTCAATAATATCGTACATAAATTTGTAGTAATTTGTTTATAGTGCTTCAAATTCTATCATTTTTTTATAAGAATTTGAGTTATTTCTATTTTATATTTTTTTTGATTTTTTTTTTTGATTTTTTTTTTTGATTTTTTTTTTTGATTTTTTTTTAAAAGAATATTTTTTTAAAAAACAATTTCCGTATGAATTGTGCTTAATGCAATTCATTTTTTACCAGTTATTTATATTTCTAAAAGCAACATTAACAACATTTTAGAACAAATTTTGTGTAATAAGAACCATATTTGGATATTTAAAATGTTTCCATAGTTTATACCTCACTCATATTTTGTTATCTTAACTTAGAAAAGTATCGATTGTTTTTTTTATATAAAAAAAAGGTAAATTCTTAATTATTAGATTAAAAAACATTTGGCGAAGCATTTTTATTTCTGATAACTCAATTTTTTTTTTGCTTAATTTTGTATATCAATACTTCGTTAAGTTTTTGAATATTATGTTGAAAAAATTCAATCTTAATACATTAATATATATAATGTTGTACAGCAAACGGTTTATTATTTAACTTTCTAAAAAGTTCTAAAACTTTGGAAACGTTAAAGTTACGTGATAATAGATATTAAAATTTAAACCGTTTTAGTATAAATTAATCGTTCTTTAAACTCTTATAAAGTTTTGTTATTCAATTCATAAAAAAAATAGCAAAAACCAAACTTATCAAAACGAATTGTTATTGTTTTAAAATCGGAATAAATTCAATATTTTTAGAAATTCTGTTTATCCATTGTTTTATTTAGCCGATAAATATTCAAAAGTGTTGAATATAAACTAAAATTGATTTCAAAAATAGAAAAAGAATTGATTTTTTGTTTTCTGTTAAAATATTTTTAAAACGAATGATTAAAATCAGACCCGATTTTAACTTATTTTTTAGAATTGTCTTTATTTTTATGATGCAAAGATAAATATTTTTTTTATAAAAAAACTTTTTTTTCAAAAAAAAAATAATTATTAAGTATTGAAGTGTGATAAATTGATAATTTTATTGATTTACAGTATTTTAACTAAATTAAAAATATTGTTTTATTATTTGCAATCTCCAATTATATCCCAAAATGGGCAAGTTTTATGGCTAACGAATAGAAAAGTCATCGTATCAATTGTTTGCAAAATGCTTACAAATTAATTAGCAACAAGCTGTTTATTAACCGATTGATACGATGGCTTGCTAATTTTGCCAAAATGGAAATTAAAATTCGTAATCTACAACGGTTTTTTCAGTTCCCAAGCTTCTTAAAAAGCTCACAACTTCTAAATGGTTCGGATGTCCGGCGTAATAATCTAACCCCTCGATGTTTTCAAACTCCGAATCTATCACTAAATCAAAAGCTTGAGGCGAAACGGTAATATTAATTCCTACTCTAAAAAACTTGATGCTTTCGATGTAATTGGGCAATACTTCAAGTTTTTGCTTTATTTTTTGAATGTTTTCGTGTCTTTCATTGCCCTGAAATTTTTCGGGCAAACGAAACATTACAATATGTTTTATCATAAATTATTAGATTCTTGTTTTTGTAAAATTAGTATAAAAAAATTGGGTAACTTTGTATTAAACAATAAATCTGCAGGTTTTTTTATATTAAGTGAAATTGGTTTTAGGAATTGGGTATTTGGTTAAAAACTTATACTTTGCCTAATTGCTCAGACACAAAACTTTATGCCTTTATATACTTTAAACGGTTATAATTTGAGCTTTTATTTTTATGTAAGTGCTTTGTAATTAAAACTTTGCCAAAGTTACCGTTTGCAGTATAGCATAACCCAATACCTAATTTCTAAAACCTAATTCATTTTAGTATAATTGAGAGTTATCGTTTCAATTGTTTGTTAAATACCATCTTTTTTTTATAATTAAGAAGCTGTTTATTAACCGATTGATACGATAACTTACAAATTTTTAGGCTAAAGTTACCCTAATTTTGGATTATTTTTTCATTTTTTCTGCCAATTCTAACGCTTTAAACACATTTACAATGGCACCCGTGCGCGAAAGTGTACCAAATTCAACTTCGGTTTCGCTGCTGGGCATTTGCACTTTTTGGGTTTTGTGCGAAATAGCCGATTTAATGATAATATCTTTAATTTCTTTTGCAGAAAATTCGGGATAATACGACCAAACCAAAGCTGCAACGCCGCTCACTACCGGTGCTGCCATGCTCGTTCCGCTGGCGTCTTTGTAAATGGAACCCGGTGCGCATGAGTAAATATCAACGCCCGGAGCAAATACGTCCACCGAATTTGCACCATAGTTTGAAAAATTGGCAATAAACTCATCGTTCCATGAGGCTGCACCTACTTCAATCCAATTTTTAAATTCTTTCTTTTTCGAGATTTTACGATTTGGGAAATTTCCAACAATGTCGTTGTCTTCCGAGTCGTTTCCGGCAGCGTGAATAAACAAAACGCCTTTGCTTTCTGCATATTTTACAGCAGCATCAACTATTTGTTTGTTAGGCGAATAGGCTTTTCCAAAACTCATGTTAATGATGTTTGCACCGTTGTTGGCGGCATATAAAATGGAGTTGGCTACGTCTTTATCGCGCTCATCGCCATTGGGTACGGTGCGAAGAACCATAATTTTAACATCGTTGGCTATTCCCATAATTCCCAATCCGTTGTTGCGGTTGGCACCAATAATTCCGGCTACGTGCGTTCCGTGAAAAGCATCGGGTCCTTCTACCAAATTGTTTCCGTAATTTTTTTGAGTTAAATTGCTGTAATCATCGCCTACAATGCTGCGAGGGTCAAATTCGGTATTTAAGTTGTACTCCAATTTTTCGTTAAAATGGTCGAGGGCTTCTTGCAAAGCGGCATCGTTTAAGCCTTGCATGGCGGCAAAACTATAAATACCTTTGGCTTGAGTTATTTCGGCATCGTCGGTTTCTATGGCAAGAACTTCTTCGTCTGTAAAGTCTTCTTTGCCTAAATGCTTGGCTAAGGTTACTTTAGCATTTTTAATCATTTCTTGTAAACCTTGTATATTTCCTAAAATTTGAGTAGCTTCGCTGTATTCTTGTTGATATTTTTGTTCTACTTCTTTAAACAATAAAAAATCTTTTTTATCTTGCTTAGAAATGTCGGCTTCGCTTTTATCTTTAAATTTTTTCAAGCCGGCAACGTAAATGCGTGTAAGCTCTAAATTATCTTGGTTTACCATTTCACCTTTGCTGTTTCCGATAAAGTTCCAGCCGTTGATGTCGTCAATGTATCCGTTTTGGTCGTCGTCTTTACCGTTTCCGGCTATTTCTTTTGGGTTTACCCAAATTTTGTCGCTCAAATCTTCGTGTTCTATATCAATTCCCGAATCGATGACTGCTACAATGATTGTTTTTTTTGCTTTTTTGTTTTTCAAAAGTTCTAAATATGCTTTTTCGGTACTTACACCGCGCACATTGTCTTGAATCGGGTCGAGATTGAACCAATTCTTTGGACCTTGAAAGTCGTCGTGCTGGGCAAAAGCGGTTAAACCCAACAGCAAGGCTAAACTTGCCAATAAAAATATTCTTTTCATAAAATAATATTGTTAAATTATTATATTGTTATATTGTTACATTGTTACATTGTTACATTGTTAAATTGTTAAATTGTTACATTGTTAAATTGTTATTATTTTTTCATAAAAAAGATTTTTTTCTAAATAAATTATTATAACAATTTAATAATGTAACAATTTAACAATTTAACCATTGAATTTATTGTACAATTTCCAATTCGCTCATAATGTGTTTGTTTTGAGCATATTTGTCGATTGTCCAAAGAACAAAACGAATATCAACGTTGATACATTTTTGAAGTTCTTTTTCAAAAATGATGTCGCCGCTCATGGCTTCGCTGTTTCCGTCGAAAGCGATACCGATTAAGTGTCCATCGCCGTTGAGAACGGGGCTACCGGAGTTTCCGCCGGTGATGTCGTTGTTTGACAAAAAGCAGGTTCTAAGCGTTCCGTCTTCGGCATATCGCCCGTAATCTTTGGCTTTGTAAAGGTCAAACATGCGGGGCAAAGTCATAAATTCGTCGTCTTCCATGTTTACCTTAGCCATGTAACCGTCAATGGTGGTGTAATAATTGTAAACCACTGCATCGGCAGGTTCGTAACCGCTTACACTTCCGTAAGTTAAGCGCAAAGTAGAATTGGCATCGGGATAAATGCTGTTGGCGGGAGCGCGTTCCAACAAACCGGCAAGGAACAAACGCAAGCCTTTTTCGAGTTCTATCGAGGCTTCGCCCGATACATCTTGGGCTTTAAAATAAACGGTCAATGCACTGTTCATGGTTTTGAAAACCAAGTCGTTTTCTAAAATTGAAAGGCGCGTGTCTTTGTTTATTTTATTCATGGCAGCGTAAAATTTGTCGGCTGCTAAGGTTTTGTATTTTGGCTTAGCCAAAAATTTATCCAATTTAGCTTTGTCGAGGAAGATGGAATTTGTGAAAACTTCGTTGGCAAAATTCTCTATGCTTGCGCCGAAAATTTCAGATATTTGGCTATCTGTGTAAATATTTTTGGCAGCTTCGATAAATTTTGCTTTTGCTTCTTCGGCATTGAAACCATCAAAATTATTTTTTGACAAAGAAGTAAACAATTGTTCTTTTTCTTTTAAAATGGACGCTATTTGCTTGTCGTCTTGTTTGCATTGAATGGCTTTTTTCACCTCCAAGGCTATTTCGGCAAGTTTCGTAACTTGAGCCATAAAGCCATCGTTGTTTGGCAATTCTAAGAAATTTATCATTCGGGCTTGGTCTGTAAATACAGAGGTTTCAAACATGGCGTCTGTAAATTTATCGCACGTTCCGTATTTTGATTGCATTTCGCTCAAAATAGGCAATTGATAATCTTTATTTACATTTTCATTAAACATTTTGAGCAATGCCAAAGTAATTTTTTTGTCCGTTGGCATGTTGTAATCTTTAAAATAATCTGCCACACCTTCTTTAATTCCTTTCAAAGCATCATTTAAAGCAGTCATATTGGTAGGAGCTTGTTTCAAAATTCCTTCCACTCTACGCATCGAAGCGGAATATCTGATGGCTTCGCCTCCGCCAAAAATAGCTTCAAACCAAATATTTGCAACCTTTTCGGCTTCCTGATTGGTAGAATTTTCGTAATAATTTTTTATAATATCTAAGGCTTTTCCATATTTTGCTTTACGCTCCGAGTTTTCATTTACCCACGAAAGATAAGCCGATTGCCAAACGTCTTTTTGTCCGATAACGTCGTTTGCTTTTAAACTTTGATTTTGTTTGATAGAGTATTTCCAATAATTAGCTGAACGTGAATACTTTGAAGCATATTGAATGCGTACTTTATCATCGGCTTTCATGTCTTCTTTCATTAAAGCTAATTTTTCGGTTCTCACTAAAGCTCTGATGGAGTTTACGTTGTCCATTTCGTTTTTCACGCCCCATGAAGTAAAATAGCGGTCGGTGCTTCCGGGATAGCCGAAAACCATAGTAAAATCCTTTTCGTGAACACCTTTTAAAGAAATTTTTAAAAAATATTTTGCTTTCAAAGGAATATTATTTTCGGAATATTCAGCGGGTTTTCCGTCGGGTCCGGTGTAAATTCTGAAAATAGAAAAATCGCCCGTGTGGCGAGGCCATTCCCAGTTGTCGGTGTCGCCGCCGTATTTTCCGATTGATGAAGGAGGCGCGCCAACTAAACGAACATCTTTAAAAGTTTCATAAACAAACAGATAATAATGATTTCGCTCAAAGAAACTTTGTACTCTGGCTTCATAGTGCGTACCTTTGGTGGCTTCGGCTTCTAATTTTTTAGCTACTTGTTTGGCGGCTTCGTCTCGCTCGGTTTCGCTCATGTTGTCGTTCAAGGCGGCTAACACTTTGTCGGTAACATCTTCTAATCGAACCAAGAAAGTGGCATGTTTGCCCGGATTTGGAAGTTCTTCGGCATAGGAATTTGCCCAAAAGCCATTGGTCAAATAATCATGCTCAAGGGTGCTGTGGGCTTGAATTTCGCCGTAACCGCAGTGGTGATTGGTGAAAATCAGACCATTACCCGAAACCAACTCGGCAGTACAAGAGCCGTGGTCGAGGGTAACTATGGCATCTTTGATGCTGGGTTTGTTTACGCTGTAAATGTCTTCAGCGGTGAGCTTTAAGCCCATTTGATTCATTGTGCCTATTTTTGCTTGTATAAGAAAAGGTAACCACATGCCTTCGTCGGCTTTTACCTGTGTACTTACAAGAAAAACGATTGCTACGAACAATGATACAATTCTTTTTCTCATTTTTAAATAAATTTTAGTTTATAAATAATTTTTTATACTGAAATAAATAGTAAGTTTCAATGGTTTTGATTGTTAAATTATTCTTTAAAAAGGTTATTAATTGAGTATTTATCTTACATATTTTGCTGAATTATAAAACTTTACAAGAGTTAAAAAACTGAAGAAAAGTTTTCACAATAAATCTATAAAAATGATAAATAGAGACAGTTTATTTTTTTGCAAAAATAGTTTTTTTTGTTAAAAAAAAAAATGATTTTATAAAATATTGGTTATATACTGCAAACGGTAACTTTGCTAAAGTTTAAAAACTTTGGCAAAGTTTTAATTACAAAGCACTTACATAAAAACAAAAGCTCAAATTATAATAGTTTAAAGTATAGACAGATAAAAAGCTGTTAAGCAATTTACAAATAGTTCAAATCCATCGTTGAGCATTAAACCCTAATTTTTTCCTTTTTTAGGAAATTGTTTATCACAAAAATCAGATTTACAATATAATGATTTGCATTTCTTTCAAAAATAATTATTTTCTAAATAAAAAATATGTGAAATTTTAGAACAGCTTGTTTGATAGTGTTAGAAAGAAAACTTGTAATTATCAATAAATTAATTATTTATGTTTGTTTTGCTGACTGAATTACTCTGTGGCTCTCTGGTGCCTTCTCCGTGAAACTCTGTGTTATAATTTTTTTCATTACACAGAGTTTCACGGAGAAGGCACAGAGTTTAACAGAGTTTTTTCAAAACATTCAAATTAAAATATTGATATATTAAATTGAAATAAAGTAATTTACAAGTTTTCTTACTGACACTTGATAATACGTTATGATATTAAATTATGTAAAACGGAATTGTTGGGATTTAAAAACGTAAAGAAAAAAAACCGCTCAGTCTTTTAAAATGGCTAAGCGGTTTTTGTTTGCAATTTGTCAATTATTTTAAAATAATTTTTTCGGTTTTATTACCTTTTTCGGTTTGAATGTGAATGAGGTAAATTCCTTTTTCAAACGCCGATAAATCAATGGTTTCACCCGATTGGAATTTGCTTTTTGCAAAAACAATTTTTCCCGATACATCGGAAATAATTATTTTTTGAATTTCTTGGTTTGAATAGTCTATTGTTATTTTTCCATTGGTTGGGTTTGGATAAATCAATACATTACTCAAAGTTTCGGGTTGATTTACAACTGTTTGAGAGGTAAACAATTCAAAACGATTGTTTATTTCTCCGGCTTGGAACTCAAAAGTATAATCGCCTTGTGTTAAATCAACCTGTTTGTTTTCGAGCAAATCGACCAAAATGATTGGAATGTTGGTATTTGTTTCCGACAAACCAATGGTATGTGTGCCGGTTACAGTGGATTGATAGCCCAATTTTACTTTGTTTTGTTTGTATTCCAAAGGCAAAGCATTCAAAGCCAAAGCCATTTCGGGCTGCTGGCTAAATGAATAAAACATAGGAATGCTATTTCCGGCAAATCGTTTGATGGCATCGTATTTCGAGTCGAAACCCAGCGTAGCATCACCAAAGTAACCGAGCATTAATTCATCGGTTTGCTGATTGTTTGTGGCTTTGAGTTTGATGTATTCAAATTCTGCTTTTTTCGAGCTTTTATACATACGTTGAGCATTGTGAACGCGTGCCGATTTGTTGAAT
Organism: Paludibacter propionicigenes; assembly: GCA_020721325.1. Lineage (GTDB taxonomy): Bacteria > Bacteroidota > Bacteroidia > Bacteroidales > JAIFNL01 > JAIFNL01. The sequence continues at coordinate 4,322 of DYNA01000085.1, read as the reverse complement.
GTAAAGTTTTCGGCAATGGTCGAACCCGAAGACAAATGTACCCAAAAAGCTTGCATGGGCGGAATGTACTGACCTCCGGCGGTTATAGTAGGCGGAGCTACCGACCACAAAGGCGTGCCGCTGTTGTAAACAAAATTTCCGGTTTGGCTGTCGTAAAAATAAACCGTTGCATTGCAATTGGGCGATTTGGTTAAAAGAGTCCAATCAATGGCAGATGGAAATGGATTTGAAATTAAATTCCAACCATCGTAGTTATTTCCAAAGCTGCCTCCGTTGTCGTTGTTTGTATATGAAACGCTTACTGTTTTGTCGCTATTGGTCAAATTGGTTGCAACCGAAGAGGTGCGAATGTTGGAGTTGTGGTTGTTGTAAAACAAATATCCTGTTCCGGTTTGCATCGGTACGCCATGTCCCCAACCGGCGGCTTGTGCAAATTGCCAATAACCGGTTTGTGCATTCCAGTTGGAATAATTGGCATTGACAGGGTCGGTTGTGAAATCGAAGTTTTCAGCGTAAGTATATAAATTGCGGTTAAACTCGTTTGTTTGCAGATTTTCGGTAAACAGAGATGTCAATTGATTTTCTAAGGCAACGCCTAGATATTGCCAAGAGCCGTAAACTGAAAAATAGCGGTTTATATTTACTGTTCCAGTTCCTAAAACAGCTCCGTTGGTAATGAGCGAACCTCCGGCATTGTCGTTTGTTGGGGTAAGAATGTTTAAAGTTCCGGTTGAGCCAACGTACAAATCGCCATTTACTGTAACCATTCCGGGGTTTGCTCCGGCTGATGCCGAAATATTAAAGTTTCCTAAATTTAAAAGATTGGAATTTACGGTAAGTAAATTTCCAGCCGTTTGCGTAAAGGTAATGTTTTCGGGTACAACCAACGTATTGAGCGTTAAATCTCCGGCTACCGCAGGTTGATTGCTCGAAAGTGAAATAGACAAATTATCGCTTGCATCGGGTACGCCGTCAGACCAGTTGGTAGAAGTAGCCCAAACATTGTCGGTTGCACCTGTCCAAATGTTGAAGGCATCGGAATTAGCCCAAGTGGTGCCGTTTTCTAATGTACCGTCGTTGTTGTTGGCGGTTTCGTCGTTGGTGCTTGTGCCAGCGTTTTCATCAAAATTGTAATAAGCTACCAAGTTGGTTTCTACACTCGGATTTAGTATGGTTTGGTTCATGTAAGAAATTATTTCTTCTTGTGTTCTTGCTACGTTCCAAATCTTTACTTCGTCTATTTTACCTTTCATATAAGAATCAAAACCTTGTCTTTTTCTTACTCCAATATTGCAATTGTCGGGAGTCCAAGCAGCAGGAGCTGAAAATGTAAAATCTTCTGTTAAAATACCATTTAAATATACTTTTATGCTTGTTGCAGAATATCTTACAACTGCCAAATGATTCCATTGATTAGCTACCCAATTTGTGTTAGGACAAGTTGTAGTTAAACCAATAGCCCCATTATCTCTTAATACAATTTCAATATTTGATGCTCCTGATAAAGGAATAATTGAAAACATTGGATTATTAGAACTTGAGTTTCCTTCAGCATATATTGTGCTTGATTTTGTTTTATCTGAATAAAACCATGATTCGACTGTAAATGCATTATTTTGAGATACAGAAACCGTAGGTAAAACTGACACATAATCGTCAGTGCCATCAAAACTTAAACACGTTCCGGGTGCAGAAACGCTTTCGGTTGTAAAGCTTCTTGTTTCGCCATAGCTTGTGCCTTTTGTGTTGGTAGCATACGAGCGGTAGTAGTAAGTAGTATTGGGCAATAATCCGTAAATATCCGAACTAAATACTTCGCCGTTTGTGTTAAACGTTCCACTTTCAGAAGATGTTTTTAGATTTGACGAAAAACAAGCATCGGTTGCGTACTGAAAACCTCTTTGAGTAACATTGGTTTCGCCTATCGAAATTGTTTTGCCCGCAAGTTGTGCCGAAGCAAACGAAGCATAATTAACGGCATTTACTGTAATAATAGGTGCTTCGGAGTTGCCTGTTGCTACCCAGTTTGAGGTTGCACCCGTTCTTGCAAAAGTTGCAGAGTAAGTACCTTTGTTACAGTTTCCTGAATAATCTATAACTTCATCAGCTAATGTTGTATTATCACCACTAGCATTACCTTGGTCTAAACGATAGTAAGCAACTAAGCCGCTTTCATTTCCCGCAAGGTAATTGTACATATTGTTTTGAATTTCGGATTGTGAGCGAGAGGTATTCCAAATACGGACTTCGTCCATTTGACCTTTTAAATATCTTGACGAAAAATCGTCAAATCCTAACATTGTAATTCCATCAAATTCTTCAATTAGATATGTATGGTTATGTACTGATGCTACTCCATTTACATATACCGTTGCTTTAGTAGGTTCAATTACAAGAGCTACGTGACTCCATTGATTTGGCAAAGCAGTTAATCCGGAAGCGTTTACATAATCGTTCCAACAGGAGCTTATTGAATTATCAGGACGAATTAATAAACCTGCTATTGAATTTCCTGATCGGGTAAAAATAATTCCGGCAGTATTAGTTTGGACAATGGGATTAATCCATGCTTCGAGTGTAACCGTATTTGAATTTAAATTAAGTGCAGGAATAGAAACATTATCACTTCCATCAAAATCCAACACATTGCCAAACGGCGTAAATGCAGTAGTTGTAAATGATTTTGTTTCGCCATAAGTTGTGCCTTTTGAGTTTGTGGCAAAAGCTCTGTAATAATAAATAGTATTTTGAGCAAGCCATGTTGGGCTTAAACTATATGCACCTGTTGCACTAACTGCTTCGCTAATCGTATTTACATTTGTACTAAAGCATGTATTTGTAGAATATTGAAAACCTCTTAACGTAATGGCTGTTTCGCCCAAAGTATAAACATTACTGTTTAACGCAGCCGTGTTGTACGAAATAGCACTTGCATCGGTTGTAGTTAAAATAGGAGCTTCGGTACTGCTTGTAGCTAACCAGTTAGAAGTGGCACCAGTACGAGCAAAGTTTGTTAATGTACCTTTGTTGCAATTGCCCGAATAGTCTATTACTTCGTTTACCAAAGCTGTGTTGTTATTTCCTCCATCGCCTTGATCGAAACGATAATAGGCTTTTAAGTTGGCATCTGTTCCTGTTATATATGAATACATATTGTTTTGAATATCCGATTGAGTTCTTGCTGAGTTCCAAATCCTAACCTCATCGAGCGAACCTGTGAAGAATTGAGTGGGTGAACTTGATACTCTTGCCCCAAACAATACATTAGCAGTACTTGTTGAAGCAGAACCCACAGTAGCATCTGTTCCAACCAAAATACCATTTACATATAAACTTGCTGTAGTTCCATTAAAGGTACAGGCTACATGATACCAATTACTTAAGGTAATAGCGGAAGATAATATATCAATAGAAAGGTCTCTGGCTATAAATCTCCATTGTGAACCATTTATACCAATTAAATAATCCAATTGACCTGTGCTATTTGAATAATCTTTTGAAATAACCCAACCGGTTGTTTGAGTGGGTTTTGCCCAAAATTCGATTGTAAAACTACCTGCACTTAATCTTAAATTCGTATTGTCGGCAACAACTACATAATCTTGAGTTGCATTTACACCATCAAAATCCAACACATTACCGAGCGGTTGAAATGCAGTAGTTGTAAATGATTTTGTTTCGCCATAGCTTGTGCCTTTTGAGTTGGTGGCAAAAGCACGACAATAATAAATAGTAGAATGTAGTAAACCGGTTGCATTTAAACTAAACGTTCCACTTGCAAATGTACCATTTTCGGAAACAACAGTAGGAGTAGTCATGCAACTGCTTGTAGATATTTGAAACCCACGTGTTGTAACATTGCTTTCGCCTATTGAAAACACATTCCCATTTAAAGTAGCCGTGTTGTACGAGATAGCGCTTGCATCGGTTGTAGCTAAAATAGGTGCTTCGGCATTGCTAGTTGCTACCCAGTTAGAAGTGGCACCTGTACGAACAAAGTTTGTTAATGTACCTTTATTACAGTTTCCTGAATAATCTATAACTTCGTTTACCAAAGCGGTGTTGTCGTTTCCGGCACTTCCTTGGTCAAAACGATAATAAGTAAGCAAACCACTTTCGTTTCCCGCAAGGTAATTGTACATATTGTTTTGAATGTCGGATTGTGAGCGCAGGGTATTCCAAACTCTAAATTCATCTATTTGGGCTTTTGCGTATCCGATGCCATCGCCTGTCCATGCACCTATGGCAATCGGTATCGAACTATTGTTGCTTATAGAGCCTGTTGTAGTCGATGTAACATCAAGTAAGCCGTTTACATAAAT
>DYNA01000084.1 GCA_020721325.1 Paludibacter propionicigenes | reverse complement strand
GACAAAATCAAATAAAATGAAAAACAAATTTTTGTGTAAGAAACAAAAAAACCGCTCAGCCGTTTTAAAACGACTGAGCGGTTGGAGTTGGCTGAGCAACGGGGTCGCTCCAAGCGACCCCGTTGCTAAATTCCAAGCGACCCTGTTGCTAAATTAGTATCTGTTTCTTTTTCTGTATTTTGTATGCAACAAGTGATGCGATTTGTGTCCGAGAGGTTCTTTCAAAAATTCGCGGTAGATTTGTTTGATTTCTTCTACTTCGTGCGATTTTCTAATTTCCATACCTTCGTCTTCGGCATAAATGGCTTCAATGCGTTTGCGTCTGATTTCGTCGTTGGTTGGTATGGGTTGTCCGCCGCCGCCAATGCAACCGCCCGGACATGCCATAATTTCGATAAACAAATAAGGCGATTTTCCGGCAGCTATCTGGTCCATAATGATTCGGGCATTTTTAAGTCCGTGGGCTATGGCTACGCGAGCTTCTACGCCTTCTAAGAATTTGTATTCGGGCAGCGTGTTTTCAAACTTTATGCTTGCTTCTTTGATGCTTTCCAAACCGCGAACGGGCGTAACGGCTAAGTTTTTAAATGGAATTTCGCGTCCGGTAACTACTTCGTAAACCGTTCTTAGGGCGGCTTCCATAACACCTCCGGTGGCACCGAAAATAACCGCTGCACCGGAAGACTCGCCCAAAATGCTGTCGTATTGTGCATCTTCGAGCGAAAGGAAATCGATGCCCGATTGCTTTATCATGTGTCCGATTTCGCGGGTAGTGAGTCCGGCATCTACATCTTGAAAACCGCTGTCGTTCATTTCGGGTCGGTTTGCTTCAAATTTTTTGGCTGCACAAGGCATTCCGGCTACGCTTACTATTTTGGCGGGGTCTATTCCTTTTTTGTCGGCATAATAGGTTTTTGCCAAAGCACCAAACATTTGTTGTGGCGACTTGCACGATGACAAGTGCATCAAATGGTTTGGATACATGTGTTCGATGAATTTCACCCAACCCGGCGAGCAGGAAGTAATCATTGGCAAGGCAACGTCTTCAAAATCGACTAATTTTCGCTTTAAGCGATGCAAAAGTTCAAAACCTTCTTCCATAATGGTTAAGTCGGCGGCAAAGTCGGTATCTAAAACGGCATCGAAACCGATTTTTTTCAAAGCGGCTACCATTTTTCCGGTAACGCGTGTGCCTACCGGATAGCCGAGCATTTCGCCCAAAGCCACTCTTACCGAAGGTGCGGTGTTGATAACTACATATTTATCGGGGTCGCCAATGGCGTTCCAGATGTCGTCGAAGTAGCGGCGTTCGGTCAAAGCTCCCGTTGGGCAGTGAATAATGCACTGTCCGCAATTGGTGCAAACTACGTCGTTTAAAGGCAAATCCATAAAAGTAGTAATTCGCATTTCTTTTCCTTTTCCGGCAACGGTCAGAGCGTTTACGTGTTGCAACTGCGAGCAGGTACGCACGCAACGCTGACAACGAATGCACTTGCTGGGGTCTATTTCCACCGCCCAAGAGGAATTGTCTATTTCGAGATTGGGTTTCAAAACGCTCATATAACGCTCATTGTCAATGTTGTATTCTGAGGAGAGCGTTTGCAATTCGCAGTTGGTGCTTCGGTAGCAAGTGGTGCATTGTGTATTGTGTTCCGAAACCAAAAGGGCAATGATGTCTTTTCGGGCTTTGCGAACTTTGGGGCTAACGGTTTTTACGTTGATTCCGTCAATGGCGGGCGTTGCACACGAAGCCGTGAGGCTGTTCCAGCCATCTACTTCTACCACGCAAACCCTGCAATTGCCGGCTACGCACAAGTCTTCGTGGTGGCAAAGCGTGGGTATGCGTATGCCTAATTGTTTGGCTGCATCGAGTATCGATGTGCCTTTTTTTACATCTACTTCAATGCCGTCTATGGTTAGTTTTACCATTTCTTGGGCTATATTTTCATTTTTATCGTTCATGAGTTCTATGGTTTAATTATTAATTATTAATTATTAATTATTAATTATTAATTATTATTTTTAAAAATATTATATTGAAATATTGTATTTACATAAAAAATAGCAATTTAACAATTAACAATTAACAATTAACAATTTAATAAATCATTTCTTCTTTAAAATTTTCTACAATCGACGAAAAAGAGTTTGCAACGGACTGTCCTAATCCGCATTTGGAAGTCAAACGCATGGTTTCGGCTAAAGCCAAAAGGTTGTCGAGGTATTCGGAAGACTTTTTACCTTTTTTAATGGCTTCAATTCCTTTTAAAAGCTGTTGTGTTCCTATTCGGCAGGGAACGCATTGTCCGCACGATTCTTCTACAAAAAATTCTAAATAATTGTGCAACACATTGTACATAGAACGCGAGGAGTTGAAAATCATCATCGAGCCTCCGGTGGGCAGCGAATTGCCTTTGAGCTTTCCTTGATAGCCGATGGTGGTTTTGGCGAAAGCCTTGCGTGGCACGCAAAAGCCCGATGCTCCGCCTACTTGAACGGCTTTGGCATCGTCATCGCCAAATTCTTCCACAAAGTCGGAAACTTTCATACCAAATTCCAATTCGTAAATGCCGCTCTTTGGGGTGTCGCCCGAAACGGAGAACAATTTAGAACCGCTTGAGCCTTGAATACCAATGTTTTTAAAATTATCGGCTCCAATTTTGAAAACCATAACGGCATAAACCAAGGTTTCCACATTGTTTACAACGGTGGGTTTGCCAAACAAGCCATGATGTGTGGGATAGGGCGGTTTGTTGCGGGGTTCGCCGCGCAAGCCTTCCATAGAGTTGAGCAAAGCGGTTTCTTCGCCGCAAACGTAAGCTCCGGCACCGGAAAATATTTTGATGGTAAAATCGAAATTCAATTCATTTCTAAGTACATCGGTAAATTTTTCAATTTCTTCTTCCAATTTGGGTTTCAAATAGTTGTACTCGCCGCGTAGGTAAATGTACCCGCGTTTGGCACCGATAACTTTACCGCAAAGAGCCATTCCGCCCAACACTTTGGTTGGCACTTCTTCCAAAATGGCACGGTCTTTAAATGTTCCGGGTTCGCCTTCGTCGGCGTTGCAGATGACTACTTTGTCTTCGGCTTTTTCTTCTTTGGCAAATTTCCATTTTACACCCGTGTAAAATCCTGCTCCACCGCGTCCGCGAAGACCCGATTTGATGATTTCTTCTACTATTTCATCTCTGGTGAGCTTAAAAGCATCGTACAATACGCTTTTGCAGTCGTATTCTTTGTCAAAAATGAAATCTACTCTTTTTAAACTATCTTGTGGCATATCTTTTACATTGTTAAATTGCTAAATTGTTACATTGTTAAATTGTTTTTTTTTTTTTAATATTATAATAAAATATTGTATTTATACAAAAAAAAACATTTAACCAATTCATAATTCATAATTCATAATTTATAATTCATAATTAACAATTAGCAATTGAATTATTTACTTCTGTATTTACGAATGATTTTTTTCACTTTGTTGGCATCTAAATCGGTATAGATTTCGTTGTTGATGAGCATAGCCGGAGCTTTGTGGCACCAACCTAAGCAGTTGGTTTCGAGAAGCGTAAATCTTTTATTGTGCGTGGTTTCGCCTACTTTAATTTTGAGTAAATCTTCGAGGGTTTTGACGATTTGTTTTTTTCCTTTCATATCGCAACTAATTGTTTTGCAAACCCTTATAACGAACTCGCCACGCGGTTCGGTATCTAAGAATGAATAAAAAGAAGCCGTGCCATACACCTCGGCAGTTGAAATATTCAATTCCTTAGCTACTTCTATCATCATTTCAGCCGAAAGGCTGTGTTGCACTTCTGTAATGCCTTGCAAAATAGGAAGCAGGCTTCCGCGCTCTTTCCCGTGCTTTTGCGTTAGCGTTTTGACCAATTCATTTACTTCAGCCATATAAGTATTTTTTTATTTTAAAATTAGTAATTACGGTTTTTTATTTTTGTATAAAATTATTAAGATTTATGCTTACAAAACATGATTTCGGGCATACTTAAACATGATTTATATCAGTGTTTTTAAGTGTCAGCAACAGAGGGTTGCTCGCAGCGACCCCGCCAGCTAATTTTTCGGGCAGGGTTAAAAAATTTTCCGGCACATTTATTTTTTTTGAAAAAGTGTGCCGGAGCTTTTTTAAACCCTGCCCGAAAGCCAAAAATACCTGCCCAAAATTTAAAAATACTTGCCATTTCTATATAAAAAGAACTTTAAATTTGCAAGCCATCGTATCCTTCTGTTAATAAACTTCTTGTTGATAAAAAGGTTGAACGTTTTTGCAAATGTTATAGATGAGTTTGGTTTAAAAAGGTAGATTTTTTTAATTTCAAAAATAGGATAATCAATCTATTAGATTTCAAAAATCGAATACATTTGACCTTTTTAGACTGTACTCATTTTTGTGAAAACTTCATTTTTATGTTTTAAATTGGAAAAAAATTAAATACATAAGAATATTTTTTTTGCATACTTAAAGAAAAAAAATATTTTTGTAAAAAAAAACAAATCCTTTTTGTTTTTTTTGATAATGAAGCATAAATAACTAATAAACAGAATTTTAGAAATTATTACATTTGTTATTAAAAAAAAATGTAAATCATTAGGTGTGCTAACGCATTAATTATGAAAAACTTAATTTCTCGAAGTGCCAGCACAAAGAGTTAATAATCAAATAGAATAGTTTTGCGAAACTTTGGGAGAAACAAAAGACTATCAAATACTTAGAGATTCTAAATGGATACAAAAAAAAAGTAGATTTATACTAAAAACGGGATAAATTTGAATATTTATTATTACGTAACTACAACTTTTCCAAAGTTTTAGAACTTTGGAAAAGTTAAATAATAAACCGTTTGCAGAATAGCTCAACATAAATATCATTTTCAAAATTATTTCCAATTAAAATAAATATGACAGACAAAAGTTTAAAAATAGTTGATTTTTTTGCACGTTTTGGAGTTGATTACAGCATTTTAGAACAAGTAATGCGCGAGGCTCTTTCCAAAGGAGGCGATTATTGCGATTTGTATTTTCAGCACAGTATTTCCAATTATATAGGATTAGAAGATAAAGAAGTAAATCGGGCTTTTTCAAACATCGATTTTGGCGTAGGCATTCGCGTTTTGAAAGGCGACCAAACGGGTTACACTTTTACGGAAGAATTAAGTTTGAAAGCCATGAAAAATGCAGCTCGCACGGCTGCCAACATAGCCAACGAAACCAAAATTACAGAGCCTTTGCCATTTTATACCAAAGGACACCCAAATTATTATGCCATAAAAACGCATTGGGAGCAAGTTTCGGTAGATGAAAAAATTCCGTATTTGCAAACCATCAACGACCGTATTTTTTCGCTCGACAAGCGAGTAATAAAATCAAATATTTGGTTCAATAACTCAACCACTTACATTCTTTTTGCTAATTCTGAAGGCGTTATATCTTACGATTATCAGCCGCAATCAAATCTGTCGGCTTCGTGTACGGCGCAAGAAAACGATAAACGCGAGCGTGGCTCTTTCGACCTTGCCGGACGAAACGGAATAGAATTTTTTACTCCTCAAAACATCGAACGCATTGCTAATGAGGCTGTAAACCGAACAGTGAGTCTATTTGAAGCCGTAAAACCCAAAGGTGGCGAAATGGAAGTGGTTTTGGCGGCGGGCAGTTCGGGTATTTTATTGCACGAAGCCATCGGACATGGCTTAGAAGCCGATTTTAACCGAAAAAATATTTCTATTTTTAGCGATAAAATCGGAAAAAAAGTTGCTGCCGATTTTGTTACCATAGTTGACGACGGCACCAACGCCAATGTGCGCGGTTCGATAAACATAGACGATGAGGGCAATCACTCGGAATGCACCGTTTTGGTGGAAAAAGGCATATTAACAAGTTATTTGCACGACCGCATCAGTGCCAAGCATTACGGCGTAAAGCCCACAGGCAACGGCAGACGCGAATCGTTCAGGCACGAACCCATGCCCCGAATGAGAAATACTTATATGCTCAACGGACTGCATACGCACGACGAAATTATTGCTTCTACTAAAAATGGTTTGTATGCCATTTCCTTTAGCAATGGGCAAGTAAATATAGGCGGAGGCGATTTTACTTTTTATGTAAAATCGGGTTTTTTAATCGAAAACGGCAAATTAACTAAACCGGTAAAAGACATTAATATTATTGGCAATGGTCCCGATGTGTTGAGCAAAATAACAATGGTGGCAAACGATTTGCAAATGTCGGAAGGCGGCTGGACGTGTGGCAAAAATGGGCAAGGAGTACCCGTTTCGCAAGGTTTGCCTACTGTTAAAGTTTCAAGTATAACGGTTGGTGGGGTTGAATAAGCTTTTTTTAATAACGTAAATTGCTGATAAACACAATTTAAAAAAGTAAAATAAAGTTATTTTGAAAAGTTCTGACCTAACGTTCGCAAGTTTATTGCTAACTATGCTGTAAATAGTAATTTTGCCGAAGTTTTAAACTTTGGCAAAGTTTTAATTACAAAGAAATTACATAAAAAAATGCTCAAAATGGAACTGTTTAAAGTAGAACCGTGAGTTATCGTATTTATGATTTGTAAAATGTATAAAGATGAAGCATCAATTCATTGTTTATTAACAAATTAATGCAATAATTTACGAATTGAAGGTATTTATTTTTGAAAAAAAGAATCATTGTTTTACGTGAGCAATTAATTTTGTATATTTTTTTTGGAAAATAGATTTTATTTTTTATACCTTTACCCATTCAAAAAATTGTTTGTAACAAACATTTTTCTATAAAAAAAATAAAAAATGATAATTGTAACAGGAGCAGCAGGTTTTATAGCCAGTGGTTTGGTAAGTAAATTAAACCAAGAAGGGTTTAAAGATATTGTTTTGGTAGATGATTTTTCAAATGAAAAAAAGAATAAAAACATTGAAAATAAGATTTTTAGCCAAAAGGTTGATAGAGAACTTTTTTTTGAATGGATAGAGGAAAACCATCGATTTGTGCAATTTGTTTTTCATTTGGGAGCGCGAACCGACACCACAGAATTTGATGTAAAAGTATTTGAAAAATTGAATTTGAATTATTCAAAACAAATTTGGCAAGTGTGTGTAGAATATGGTTTGCCATTGGTTTATGCCTCATCGGCAGCTACTTACGGAATGGGCGAATGGGGCTACGAAGACTCGCACGAAGTTGTTGAGCAATTAAAACCTTTAAATCCTTACGGCGAATCGAAAAATGATTTTGATAAATGGGCTTTGGCACAAGACAGAAAGCCTTATTTTTGGGCAGGAATGAAATTTTTTAATGTTTTTGGACCCAACGAATATCACAAAGGGCGCATGGCTTCGGTGGTTTTTCATGCTTACCATCAAATAAAGCAAAACAAACACATGAATTTATTTCGCTCACACCGAAGCGATTACAAAGACGGAGAGCAAATTCGCGATTTTATTTATGTAAAAGATGTAGTAGAAATTTTGTTTTATTTTTTTAAAAATAGAACTCACAGCGGAATTTACAATTTAGGAACCGGCAAGGCGCGTTCGTTTTTGGATTTGACACGAGCCGTTTTTGAAGCCATGCAAATATCGGAAAATATTGATTTTATTGATACTCCAGAAGATATTAGAGATAAATATCAATATTTTACACAAGCCAACATGCAAAAATTAAAATCAATCGGTTGTGATTATGTTTTCACTCATTTAGAAGACGCAGTGAGCGATTATGTAACGAATTATCTTGAAAAACAGAATTATTACTAATTGATACCCAAAAATAGATTGTAAGCAATAAATAATTCAAACACAATATGTCAGAAGAAGGTCTTAGGAAAGAAAAAATATTGTATGTAGATGACGAACAAGAAAACCTCGATGTTTTTGAGTTTACATTCATGCGATATTACGATATTTTTTTAGCCAATTCGGCAGAAGCCGGAATGAATATTCTTCGTCGCGAAACCATAAAATTGGTGATTACCGACCAGCGAATGCCCAAGATAACCGGAGTGGAATTTCTTGCCAATGCTGCCGAACTTTATCCGGGTATTATTCGCATGATTGTTACCGGTTTTAGCGATGTAGAAGCTATCATTCAGGCTATTAACAAAGGTAGAGTTTATAGATACATTACCAAACCATGGAACCGAGAGGAGCTTAAAATGGTTATTGATAATGCTTTAGAGGCTTACAATTTGAAGGAAGAGAACTTAAAACTCATTCAAAATTTAAAAAAAGCCAATTCAGAACTCGAAGAAACCAATCACATTTTGCAAATTGCAAAAGAAGCCGCCGAACAAGCCGATAAATTAAAATCTTCGTTTTTAGCCAACATGTCGCACGAAATACGAACGCCGCTCAATGGCATTTTGGGCTTTTCTAATTTATTGACCTATCCCGATTTAGACAACGAACAAAGACTCGAATTTGCCAATCTTATTGAAGAAAACGGAAAATATCTTCTCAACATTATAGACGATATTATTGATATTTCAAAAATCGAATCCAACCAAATTGAATTAAAATACATCAAATTTTCGGTTTATGAATTGATGCGCGAATTGAACATTTTCTTTTTAAACGACCGTTCACTCATGCACAAACCCAGCATCAATCTGCATATTGATTTAGAACAAAGCGATTTACAAATTTATTTAGACCGCGACAGAGTAAAACAAATTTTATTCAATTTAATAAGCAATGCCATAAAATTTACCGATTCGGGAAATGTACATTTTGGCTACAACCTTTTATTGATAGACAATACCGAATGGATTGAGTTTTATGTAAAAGATACCGGAATGGGTATTCCGAAAGATAAATTTCAATTTATTTTTGAACGTTTTAAAAAAATAGATTATCATAAAAAAGTTTATCGCGGAAATGGATTAGGACTTACCATTTCCCAAAATTTAGCAAAACTTATGCAAGGCGAAATTTCCTTAGAATCGGAAGTAAATGTCGGTTCCACTTTTTATTTGCGGCTGCCATATTCCAGAGAAGGTCTTAAAATAGAGCCTGTTAAAAAAGGAAATTACAAAACCAATTACAACTGGGAATATTTTACCATTTTAATAGCCGACGACGACGAAATGAGCAATAAACTGCTTCACCAAGTTTTTTCAAAAACCAAAGCCCAAATTTTAATGGCTTCAGACGGTAAAGAAGCCATGGAGCAATTTATGAATTATCCATACATTGACTTGATTCTGCTTGATATTCAAATGCCTAAGATTAGCGGATACGATTTAATGAAGCGGTTTAAAGAAATGCGCTCCGAGGTCATTATTATAGCGCAAACGGCTTTTGCCATGTCAGACGACAAAGAAAAATGTTTACAAAACGGTGCCGATTATTATTTATCAAAACCATTAAATATCAAACAAATCCTTCAAATTATTGACGAATTATTTTCTTAGTTTTTTTTCTTAAAACAGAATTTTTAAAAAAAAATATGAAATCAAAGCTTTATTTGATACCAACTACACTGGGCGAAAGCCCTTTAGAAAAAGTTTTACCGTCTTATGTAATGGATATTTTGAATGAAATAAAAATTTTTATTGTAGAAAATGTCCGTACAGCCCGACGATTTTTAGTAAAAGCCAAAATCAAAACACCCATCGATGCACTCCAATTTCATGTACTCGATAAACACACTTCCGAATTTGAACTCTCCAATTTTTTAAAAGAAATTGAAAATCAAAACATTGGCTTAATGTCCGAAGCCGGCTGTCCGGCAGTAGCCGACCCGGGAGCGTTGATTGTAAAAATGGCTCACCAAAAACAAATTCAAGTAGTGCCGTTGGTGGGACCTTCTTCCATTTTGCTTTCGCTAATGGCATCGGGCTTAAACGGTCAAAATTTTGCTTTCATCGGATACATTCCCATTAAAAAACCCGACAGAATTAAAACCATTCAACAACTCGAAAAACGCTCCCAAATAGAAAAACAAACTCAGATTTTTATCGAAACTCCTTACCGAAACAAACAACTTTTGGACGATATTTTGCAAACCTGCCAAAACAAAACCCAAGTTTGCATAGCTTGCAACATTACTTTAGACGATGAATACATAGAAACGAAATCGGTACAAGAATGGAAAAAAAAGCAACCCGAAATAGATAAAAAAACCGCCATTTTTCTCATTGCCGGTTAATCCATTGTTCTTTCCTTTTTTTATCAATTACTTGAAAAACAATGGTTTTGTATAAAAAAGTAAAACATATAAAACTTTGTAAATCAATCATTTTCAAATATAGAAATTTTCAAATTGAAAAATGAAAAAAGAATAAATTATTGTTTTTAAAAGAATTTTTAGTATATTTGTTTGGTGAAAAAAAAGAAAATATAATTCCAATTAGCTGATTTTCTATATTTTATAAATTTAATAAATGATTTTTTTAAAAAAAATAAAACAAAATATACAAAAAAGGGAACTTTTATTAACAAGTTTGCTTGCTATTTTGTTGTTTTCAAATTGCAATTCGACCAAATATGTTCAAAAAAGTGAATATTTATTAAACACTTATGAAATAAAACTCGACAACCCCAAACAAGTCAATATTGACGAATTGGATATGTTTGTAAAACAAAAACCCAATAAAAAAATAGTCAATTATCCATTTTATTTGAATGTATTTTATAATTCAATAAACCCCACAAAAGAAGCCAAACGCGAAGAAAAACGCAAAAAACAAGAAGATGCACTCAATCACAAACGCGACTTAAAAGGAAAAGCACCGCGTAAAAAATTTTATTTAACCCGCTGGATTAGAGAAATAGGCGAGGCACCGGTTATTTTTGATAAACATTTGACCGATGCCACCGTAAAAGAATTTAAAAAGTATCTGATAAACAGAGGTTTTTATTTCTCTGCAATTTCAGACACCGTATTTTTAAAAGACCGAAAGGCAAATGTAAAATACATCATCGAAACCGGAAAACCTTACACCATCGAAAGCATTGAATACGAAATTCCCAATAGCGATATTGCGAGATTATTAGAAAAAAAAATACCGGATTTAACATTAAAAAAAGGATTTTTTCTTGATACCGATACCATGCAATCGCAACGAATAGTGATTACGGATTATTTAAAAAACAACGGATATTATCTTTTTCAAAAAGAATACATTGTATATGATGCCGATACCACTTTGGGCAATTATAAAGTTGCTTTAAAAGTAAAAATGCAGCAACAGCTTAAAAAAGATGAAACCGGAAACATAATTAAAGTAGAACATGAAAAATTTGACATCGGAAAAATTAAAATTTACACCGATTTTGATGCAAAATTGGCAATTTTTGACTCCGTAAGTTATTACAATGCACTCACAACAGACCAGTTAAATGGCATCAATTTTTATCACCATGCCAATAAAAAATTATTCCAACCGCGAACGCTCATTCGGGGTTTGAAAATCTACGAAGATAGCATTTTCGACCTTTCCAAGACCAAAAGTTCACGAAATTATTATTCATCTTTGGGTGTTTTTAAAACGGTCAATTTGAATTTTATTCCATTGGATAAAAAAAATGAAAACGGTAACAATATTTTAGATTGCAAAATTCAATTAACCCCCTCTGTACCACAATCTTACAAATTAGAGTTAGAAGGAAGTATTTCGGGCGGTTGGCGAACGGAAGCCAGCTTAAATTATCAACATCGAAATTTATTTAAAAGTGCATCGGCACTCAATTTAACATTCAGCACCGCTCTGGAGCGAATCAATAATATTCCGGTAGAAGAAAACCGAATTTTTAATAATGAAAAATACGGAATTGAAGTCGGAATAACCATTCCAAAGTTTTTAAGTCCGTTCCGATTAACAAAATTCAATCAAAAATATTTGCCAAAAACAAATATTTCCGGTAAATTAGACCACCAACGCCGTTTTGATTATACCCGAACGGTAGCCAATGCAAGTTATGGTTACTTCTGGAAATCATCTACTTACGTAACTCACAACATTCGCCTTGCCGACCTTTATGCAACTAAAATTCCACAATTAGATACTTCATATTTAGGCTATTTGGTTGAAACCAACAATTTTAATCGGTTTTTTGACCATTTTATTTTGGGTTCGTCTTATACCTACTTATTTACCAGTCAAAAACAAACTCGCCGCATCGATTTCAGTTTTTTCCGTTTCGATATAGAATGGGCTGGTAATCTGTTGTTTGCAGCCAATAAAATTCTAAAAACCGAACCAACCAAGGGCAGTGAAATTTTTGGGTCTATCATAGAGCCTTATTCGGAAATATTAAAAGAAACACCGGAATATTCCGGTTACACCTTAGATGAGATTAAAACCTTATTAACAAACGACTTAGATGCTGAAAACTCGGCTTTTACCATTTTTGGACTCGATTACAAACAATACATAAAAACCAATATAGACTTTCATCACACTTATTTTTTAAACGGCTTATCCAGTTGGGCTTACCGTCTATCGGGCGGAATTATAGTGCCTTATGGCAATTCGCTCACTGCGCCGGTTATCAAACAGTATTATGTGGGCGGTGCGAACAGCATCAGGGGCTGGTCGCCGCGACAAATAGGACCCGGCTCGCGTGCCATAGAATTTGATGCCAACGGCGACCCCGTTTTTTACGAAAGTTACGGCGATATTATTTTAGAAGCAAATGCCGAATTTCGTTTCAACATCTGGTGGATGTTTTACGGAGCGGTTTTTGCCGATTTAGGTAATATTTGGATGCTCGATAATCAAAATTTTCAACAAAATGCTGAAATCTCCGAAAATGATAAACTGGCTTATTTTAATTTCAACCGTTTTTACAAAGAATTGGCATTAAATACCGGTTTTGGCTTGCGAATGGACATGGATTTTTTAATCGTTCGTTTCGATATAGGCGTTCCGTTGTTTGACCCGCGTTTGCCGCAAGGCGAAAATTGGGTTTGGGGACAAGGAAAGTCTTACTTTAAAAAACCCAAATTAACTTTTGGTATCGGTTTACCGTTTTAATTTTTTTTAAATTTAAAAAAAATGAACAAAAAATGAAAAAATATATATTGATTGCTTTTTCCTTAATAATTGCCTTATTTACAATTTCTTGCGACAGCAATAAAGTATATGAAAGCAATGTTGAAATTCCCGATTCGGCTTGGGACACTGCTCAAGTAGCTGTTTTTCAGTTTGATATAAAAGATAAAACAATTCCCTACAATTTAAAAATCAATGTAAGACATACTCAATTCTATGTAGCTCAAAATCTGTGGCTCTTCATCAAAACCACTTCGCCCAGCAATAAAATGCAATACGATACGCTCAACTGCCAACTTGCCGACGATAAAGGCAAATGGCTGGGCGATGGAATGGGTGAAATTTTCGATTTGAGCTATCCTTATAAGCAAAATATCGGTTTCCCGGAAACGGGACAATATAAAATAGAAGTAAAGCACGGCATGAGAATGCAAAAAGTGCCAATGATAATGGAAATAGGTTTTAGAGTGGAAACTGCTGAAATAAAGGAAAATAAATAGTTTTTTTACAAAAAATGGGAAAGAATAAATTGCAGCATTTTGCTGAAATGAAAGAATTTGAGCATACATTTGAAGGATTTTCAATTCATCTTTTGCAAGAAGATTTTCATTTGAAAGGAAAATGGAATACCGATTTTTTTAAAAATCAGAACCCGATTGTTTTGGAATTGGGCTGCGGAAAAGGAGAATATACGATAGGTTTAGCCCGAAAATATTCCGATAAAAATTTTATTGGCATAGATATTAAAGGTGCAAGAATTTGGTTTGGTGCGAAAACCGCCCAAGAAGAAAATTTAAAAAACGTAGCTTTTTACAGAGGTGCTATCGAACTGATTAACAAGGTGTTTGAAAAAAACGAAATATCTGAAATTTGGCTTACTTTTCCCGACCCGCAGCGCAAAAAAATGCGAAAGCGACTCACTTCGGCTCGTTTTTTAGAATTGTACAAAGAAATTTGCATTCCAAATGCTTTGATTCATTTAAAAACAGATAGTAAATTACTTCATTTTTTTACAAATGAATTAATAAAATATAACAATTTGAACTTGGAAGCATCTACGACCGATTTGTATAATACAAAAATTGAAAATCCGGATTTAGAAATCAGAACTTTTTATGAAAAAATGTTTTTAAAACTCAACGATACAATTACTTATACTCGTTTTCGATTGAATACCGACAAGACGGTTTTAAATCCCGATACGCGTGAGGGTGAAAAACAATTTGATAAGTAAACAGCTTATTTGTGATTAAGTTTTTACCGATTTTGCAAACAATTGATAAAATAAACTCGGATTATTTTTTTTAGAATGGAATAAAAAAAAGTGCAAAACTTTAAAAAAAATGGATTTTAAATTTGAAAAAGAAATATACATTTGCAACGGTGCAAATTGTAAATTTTCGGGTACACAAGACGTGCTTTATGAATGGATGCTTAAAGTATTCGATGCCAAAGACATAGGGCGATTCAATTGCATCAATCGATGTCAAGAAAATTATGCTTTTTTTTATAAAGGCAAGAGCTACTCGGCAAAAACAGAAAGCAAGTTTTTAGAAATAGTGAACAATAAATTAGAGCCTTAAATTTTGTAAGCCTTCGTTGCATTTTGTAAACTATTAATACAATGATTTTTAGTTTGTTGGCGATAGATTTACGGTTTTTTGATAAATAAAAAATAATAATTAAATATGATAAGATACTTTATTTTTTCGGTATTTACGATTTTTTTGGGTGTAATTATTTATTTTGCTTTGGCAGAAGAAAAACCAAATTCTCGTAAAGATTATTTGATAAAACGTGAAAATATTCAAAACAGCATTGTGTTAGTACGCAATGAAAACGACCTTTTACCTTTTAAGAGTTTGGAAAACAAACAGATAGCTTGTATTTCGATTAATGAAACCATTTCCAATCCTTTTACTGAAAGATTGAATAAATACTCTCAAATTGAGCATTTTAGCATCAATACAAATGCCAAACTTCAAGACTGGAAAGAACTTTCTTCTAAACTTAAAAACTACAATACGCTTATAATTGCTTTGCATTGGAATCAAAAGCAAGAGCCTGATTTTTCGCGCCAAGTTATTCAAATTCTTAATAAAATGGCTAAGCAAAGCGAGGCTGTTTTTGTATTGTTTGGCAATGATGAAAATTTTATAAAACTGGGTACTTTAGTAAATTTTAAGTCTGTTTTTTTAGCTCAAAATACCGATTTACTTAATCAAGAATTAACTGCCGAAATGATTTTTGGTGCAACAAAAGTAACCGGAAAATTGAAAAACGAAATCAGTGTGAATCTACCGAAAGACTTTGGAATAGATTTGCCAACTCAAATTCGTTTTTCATACACCATTCCTGAAGCTTCCGGTTTGGATTCGGAATTTTTAAATGCAAAAATCGATTCCATTGCTCAAACTGCTCTTGCTCAAAAAGCTTTTCCCGGTTTTCAAGTCTTGGTGGCAAAAGATATGAATGTGGTTTTTCATAAAACCTATGGTTTTCATACTTTTGAACAAAAACAACCTGTTTTGCCTACCGATATTTACGATTTGGCTTCGGTTACAAAAGTAGCGGCGGCTACTTTTGCCCTAATGAAACTTTATGATAACCAAGAAATTGATTTAAACGATAGATTTTCAAATACTTGGACGGATTGGAAAAAAACCGATAAAGAAAAACTCACATGGCGAGAACTTTTGACACATCAAGCCGGTTTAAAAGCTTGGATTCCTTTTTGGACGGAACTTTTCGATAAAAAAGGCAATCCAAAAAAAGAATTTTTGCAAAAAGACTCTTCTGAATTGTTTTCTATAAAATTGAATGACAGTCTTTTTTTAATAAATACGTATAAAAAAATTGTTTTACAAAAAATAAAGGAAGAAAAATTGAACAAAGAGCGCAAATATCTTTATTCGTGTTTGTCATTTTACATTTATCCCGAAATTGTTAAGCAGAAAAGTGGGTTGGATTTTGAAAACTTTTTAAATCGAGAGTTTTATAAACCACTTGGTATTAACACCTTAAAGTTCAATGCCTATCAACATTTTCCTTTGCAACGCATTGTACCTACGGAGCGCGATACTTTTTTTAGAAAAACCCAAATTCATGGCACCGTTCACGACGAAGGGGCAATGGTGATTGGAGGCGTTTCTGGAAATGCCGGGCTTTTTGGCACTGCCAACGATTTGGCTATTCTTATGCAAATGCTCTTAAACAAAGGAACTTATGGAGGAAAACAATTTTTAAAACCTCAAACGATAGACGAATTTACACGTGTTCAGTTTCCTGAAAACGACAACAGAAGAGCTTTGGGATTTGACAAACCCGTTTTTGGCAACGACACCCTTTCCCTCGACCAAGCTTATCCCGCTCCGGCGGTGAGTAAAAATAGTTTTGGGCATTCCGGTTTTACCGGCACTTTTATTTGGGCTGACCCCGATACCGGTATTATATTTATCTTCTTGTCAAACAGGGTTTTCCCTACGCGAAACAATAGTTTGATTTATTCGCTCAATATTCGTTCCTCCATTCATCAGGCTATCTACGAATCGAGCATAAAAAACCTTAAAAAAGTTCACAAATAGCTTTTTTTCAATTAAATGGAAGTAAATAATTTATTTAACAAACTTTAAATCGCTCAAAACGCTTTATCGGCTATAAGCTAAATTTTTATTATATTTTTTATATCAAATCATTAAAAATTTCTATAATCGAATTGAGATAACCATTTACGTGCATCTTGTTCATTATCAAAGAATTTTGTTTCCAATTTTTCTAAAAGAATGCCTTCTTCCGACATTTGTTCCAAACTTAATTGTACAAGTAAATCCTTACTTACAACTCGTGCTACCTTTAAAAGTCCATTTTCTACTGCCGTTCGAGCAATATTTTGTTCAATCCAAGTTTGAAATTCGGGTACAATCGGAAATAACAAATCTCTGTTGTCGGAAAACATTTTTCGAGGTTTGTAAATAATAAAAAAGTTGGCAAACGTATTCAGTATATTTTTTAAAACATCTAACGTTACGTTTTTTGTTGCCGGTTTGTAATATTCTTCAATTGTTTTTTCCGCTTCATTAATCGAATACGTAGCATATTCATTATCAAACAATAACTTTTTCATAAGATTAGAAATTTATTTTAAAGCTTACTTGGTTAAGGCATTGGCAATCCTTTATATAATGTATTGATTTTATTTTGTAAAAAAAAAATTACCTGTTTATTTTTTATACTATTTTAAAAAAATAAAAAGACTTATTTTCGTAAGTGCAAGCATTTAAAAATAAGTATTATGTTAAAATTCTTTGCAACAAAGGTACTAAATTTATTAAAAAAAAACATTTTTTTGAAAAAAAATATGAATTTTCAATAAAACTGCTAAAGTCCTTTTGCTGAGAGATTTGTATTAATTATTTTAGATAGTGTTAGCAAGAAAACAAGTAACAATCTAATAAATAGCTATTTATCATAAAA
>DYNA01000083.1 GCA_020721325.1 Paludibacter propionicigenes | reverse complement strand
ACAAAGCACTTACATAAAAACAAAAGCTCAAATTATAACCGTTTAAAGTATAATTTGAATTTGGTTTTAGGAATTAGGCATTGGGTTATATTAAAAAGAATAAGCTTTAGTGGCAAGCAATTAGGTAAAAATATTAATTTTTAACCCAATACCTAATTCCCAAAACCCAAAACAATTGGGTATAACATAGAATTTAGCAGTTGGTTTCGCATTGTGCGAAATAAGTAGCGGTGATTAGCTGGCGGGGTCGCTTAAAGCGAGCTGCCAGTGATACGATGACTCGAAGCCACCTGTATCACTCCGAAGCGCCACCGCCAGCTATGCTAATAGGTGAAAATGTTTTGCAAACATTTCTTCTTTTTTAAGAAATAGCAATGAAAAATGTTTTGCAAACAGTTATTCTTTTTCAGAAAATTGCAATGAAAAATGTTTTGCAAACAGTTCTTCTTTTTCAGGAAATTGCAATACAAAATGTTTTGCAAACAAGCGTACTTTTCATGAAAAAATAAGCATTGTTTTGCAAACAATGGCATTTTTCGAAAAAAAACAGGCGATGTTTTGCAAACATTTCACTTTTTTCAGAAAATGAAATAAAAAATGTTTTGCAAACAATGCCTATTTTCGGTCGTGCAACAAGCATTGTTTTGCAAACATCGCATGTTTTCGAACTTGCAACAAGCATTGTTTTGCAAACAATGCACTTTTTCGAAGAAACAGGGTACTTTGTTTTAAAATCAAAGGGCTTGGATACTGTTACAATGGACATTGTTTGCAAAACATGTAGCATGGCAGAAAAAAAACATGCCACTTATAATTATACAAGGCATGTTGCGAGTCTGAAAACATGCGATGTTTTGCAAACAATGCTTGTTGCAAGTTCGAAAACATGCATTGTTTTGCAAACAATGTACTTTGCAACAGAAACGAAGGGCTTATGATAGTTGTAAGTGCTATGTTGCAACACAAACGATGGGTCGATGATAGTTGTAAGAGGCATGTTGCAACACAAACAATGGGAAAATGATAATTATACCGGTACTTTTTTTTCAGTTTGTAGGGTATTTTAGTGATAACGATACATGAACTTTTTTTTGCGTGTGTAAGGTATTTTGGTGATAACTATACCAAAATAATTTTATTTTTTTTACGGGCTTTTTTGCGCGCACACACGGTGTAGAGACAACGCATGCGTTGTCTCTACAATCGCCCGACACCGCACAGACATGCATGATGTACGGACGGTGTAGAGACAACGCATGCGTTGTCTCTACGGTTTCCATTTTTTGCAAAAAAAATAAAAACATTTATCGTTAAACATTAACCATTAAACATTATTTTTGTATTTTTGCGTTGTAATAAAATAGATTTAAAATGAAAATAATCAATTGGAACGAAGACAAAAACGAATGGCTTAAAAAAGAGCGAGGTATTTCGTTTGAAGATGTTGTATTTGAAATACTTAATAACAACATACTGAGTGTAAGCCAACACCCGAACCAAGAGAAATACCCTACTCAAAAGATTTAGGTAATGTATCAAAAATGTTGATTTTCGTTTACAAACGTGTTAGGTTTCGCAAACCTAACACGTTTATCAACGGATTTGAACCATGACCAAGATTTATTCCATTTTAATAAATGAATATGTTTTTTTAGTTCCTTTTGTAGAAGATGATAAGGAAATCTTTTTAAAAACAATCATTCCCAGTAGAAAAGATACAAAAAAATATAAGACCGATGAAAACAAAAAATAATTTTGACAACGAAGAATTAGAAATTCTCGAAGCCTTTGAAAACGGTTTGTTGCAGCAATCGGCAACAGAGGAAAATGACAAACTAACAGCCCAAATGGCTGCAAAAAACACAGTTGATGCTTGTGAAGAAATAAAAATAAAATTGTCGGTAAAAGATTTGCAACAACTTAAAAAGAAAGCTTTGCAAACCGGAATTTCGTATCAAAATCTTATTTCGTTTCTAATTCATAAATACATCGACAAAATAAATGTCCAAATAGCCGTAGATTAATGTTTAACGATTAATGTTTAATGTTTGTAAAAACATTTTAACAATGTAATAATGCAATAAAATAAACAATCAAACCGTTACTTTTTATAATACACTTCACAAAAAAAAAGAGGATATGAAAACAAAGATTTTTTTAGTAATTTTAGTTAGTTTGCTTGTATTTTCAAAACATGGAATAAGTCAAAGTTTAGGAACAAACGACCGTTTGACAACTCAAGTAAAACAAGTACCGGCAAATGTAAAAACCAATTTGAATTGCCTTCCCAATGACCCGATTTACACAAGCGGAGGCGTGGTAAGCGATGCCGAGAAGTTTGCCATAGCCATGTCGGGAGTAAAAGTAAGCGTTCAAGAAGAAAGCGATTTTGGAGACGATGCTTATGCTCAAATGAAATCGTCGGGTAAATATCAATTTATAACTTCGGGCGCACAATACACCGCCTTGCAAACCATGCTCACCGATTTGCTAAAAGCTCGCCGCAAAGTCAGTGGCATTCGCTACAAAATTCATTTAATTAAAAATGACGAAGTGAATGCTTTTACCGTAGGTGGACATGTTTTTGTAAATACGGGAATAATTAGTTTTGCCAACAGCGAAAGTGCTTTGGCTGCCATTGTAGGACACGAAATAGGGCATAATGAAAAAGGGCATATTAATTTACTGCTCACCAAAATAAAAATGGGAAATACTTTTATCGGAGGCTTTGGCGATATAGGAATCGCTTTGCAACAAACATTAACACCTTTTTTTAATCAACAAAACGAGGTGGAAGTAGATGCTTATGGAGCAGACCTTTGTCAGGCAGCGGGCTACGATGCCCGTAAAGGTTTGGCACTTTGGAAGAAGATGTCTGAATCGGAAGGTAAAAAGAACATGATTGAAAGTTTTCTTAGAAGCCACCCTTATTCAAAAGATAGGTACAATTGTTTGAAAAAACACATTGAAAACAATTATACTTATTAAGTTTTGTTTGAAATAAAGTCAATTTAAAAATTTTCGCAAATGGCTTATTATTTAACTTTTCCAAAGTTCTAAAACTTTGGAAAAGTTGTAGTTAAGCTATAATCAATATTAAAATTTATCCCGTTTTTAGTATATAATAAATTTACCAGAATGAATTACTCTGTGGCTCTCTGTGCCTGCTCGGTGAAACTCTGTGTTATAATTTTTTTTTTATTACACAGAGAGCCACAGAGAGCCACAGAGAGCCACAGAGAAGGCACAGAGAGCCACAGAGTAATTCAGTAAGCAAAACAAGCATAAATAATTTTATTGATAATTGCACGTTTTCTTTCTAACACTATTAAGAGTTTTCTTTCAAATACTCCTTTTTTTTTTAAAGTTTATATTTTTGCATCATACGTTTTATGTTGTTTATGTCGCCAAAAATAACAAGTATGTCGCCTTGACAGAGTTTCGTTGCGGCATTTGCTATTCCGTTAATTTCTTGCACCGAGCGTTGCATGTTCAATATGGTATTTATTTTTTTAGTTTTAATAATTGTTAGCACCAAGAGATTGTATTTATTACTCAAATTTAGTTCTTGTAATTTTTTGCCAACAAACTCTTGCGGTACTTTTACTTCTACTATATTGTAACTTCCAGCCAGTTCAAAGGCTTCTATAATTCCTTTGATGTTCAATTTTTTAGCAAGTTTTTGAGCAGCATCTTCTTCGGGGTGTACGATTTCATTTATGCCCATAGCTTCCAAAACCATGTGTTCAACGGGTGTAATGGCTCTACTAATGATTCGTTTGGCATTGAGCTGTTTCATAACGGCAGTAGCTAAAATAGAAGCTCCTTCTTCTTCGCCAATAGCCACAATTACTACATCTACATCTTTTATAGGAAGCGAACCGGCAGCTATTAAATCGGTGGCATCGAGGCTTACGGTGTAAGTAATTTTGTTTTTCAAAAAATCAACTTTTTGTAAACGTTTATCTACCCCTATCATTTCATGCCCCATATCCGTTAGACTTATTGCTAAAGCTGCTCCAAAATTTCCTAATCCTACTACTATAAATTTCATGTTGTTTTGTTTTGTAATTATATTTTTTTATAAAAAGAAAGAAAGAATTAAAACTTTGTTATTTTTCATTTTTAGTTCTAATTTAAGGGTTACATTACGATTACTTCTTCTTTTGGATATTGGTAATTTAAAGTTCGTACTTGAGTAAAAAGACCAATCAGCAACGAAAGTATTCCTACTCTACCCAAAAACATTATAACAACGATAAGCAGTTTACTCAAAGTCGATAATGAAAATGTAATTCCCATGCTCAACCCCACTGTGCTGTATGCAGAAACGACTTCAAAAACGATGGCTAATAATGGTTTTTCTTTTTCAAAAACAGCCATTAGCAATGTGCCTATTCCTATAACAATGAGCGATAAAAACAATAGGGCGTAAGCTCTTCTGACCGAAATATTTGATATTTTGTGTCGCATAAATTCAATACGGTCTTTTCCTTTTGACAAATTAATAACATTTAGAATGGCAATAAAAAAAGTACTCGTTTTGATACCGCCCCCTGTTGAACCCGGAGAAGCACCTATCCACATCAATAGAATGACTATCAGAATGGTAGAAGTTTGTAAATTGCCAAAATTAAAAGCATTGAACCCCGCCGTGCGAGGTGTTACCGATGCAAAAAAAGCCGTTATAATTTTTCCTAAACCCTTATGTTCTTGCAAGATGTAGTCATATTCAAATACATAAATAATAACAGTTCCAAAAACGATTAAAGACAGAGTTGTAAGCACCACGATAATGGTATTGATATGGATAATCCAAGGCAAATGATGAAAATTTTCTTTTAACAAAAGCTGTTTTACTTTGTTTTCGATGTAGTGTTTTAAATATTTATACATATTATTAAAAATATTAAAACCCAAACCACCCAATATAATTAAAAATGCCACAATAAGTTGCAAAAAATAATTAAATTTAAAATGCTCATCGGCTAAACCCATTGAAAATGTACTAAATCCTGCATTGCAAAAGGCTGAAACGCTATGAAAAACGGAAAAGAAAAATCGCTCGCTAAGCCTCATTTCCATACTGTTGTCTATACTTACAAACAATAAAATAGCTCCTATTAATTCGATTATGAAAGTAGAAAGGACTATTTTTATAACCGTTTTAAACACTTCGTTGTAGTGTTCCGAGCCTACAAAATCTTGCATAACTATTTGATTGCGAAAACTTGTGCGCTTTATAAAAAAGATGCCCAAAAAACTGGTAAAAGTCATCACACCCAAACCGCCAACTTGTATCAGTATCATGATAATAATCTGTCCGAATTTAGTAAAGGCAAACTGTGTATCAACTACCGTTAAGCCCGTAACGCAAACCGCACTGGTAGAGGTGAATAACGCATCTATAAAACTGATACCGTGAAGGGTCGATTTGGGTAACATCAAAAGCAATGTACCTAATAAAATAATTCCTACAAAAGTTAGAATGAATAAAATGCGCGGGTTAATAGAAAGCCAATCGTAATTGAAGGTTTTTTTTGATATTTCTACAAAAAAAACAAGACTAATTAGCGAATAGGAAAATAAATTTAATAACAAATCCGAGTGATTTTTAGCCCTCAGCATTAATACAAAAGAGAAAATAAGTAAAACCGATATAAAAGCAAAAAGCGTGTTCCATGCACGCTCCGATTTATTTAATTTTGTATTGAAGGTTAAAAAAAAACGTAAAGTATAACTTCCCAAAATGGTAAAAAGAATTATGAAATGCAAAATTCTTAAAACAAAAAAAATAGTAGGCTCAAAACTGAACCCCAACAAGACAAGAATAATTATAAAACCGAAGCTACTTAAATAAAATATAATAGTCGGAAATGATTCAAGTATTTTATGATTTAATTTTGACACTTTATAGACGTTTATTGAAAAATTCAAAGCACAAAATTAATAAAAAAAGCAAATCAATTATAAAACGAGATATTATACTTTTTTCTATCCTTAATTTATAAATTGAAAAAAATAGATTTATTTATTAATAATCAACATTTTGTATTTGAAACATTTATTTTTTGATAGCTAAATTGCATCAAATTTTTAAGAAAATTTAATACCAAATGAAGGTGAAGGCGTTTTTTTAATTTGTTTATAGTTTTATTTTTGTTGTTTTTGTTTTTTTTGTTAAAATATTGATTTTCAAGTTACCACAAATCTATTGTAAAGATAAAAATAATTTTCAAAAAAAACAATTTTTTTTAATCTTTCGATTAATTCTTTTTTTTTATTTTACCAAAAAACTTTATTAGAATGTTTTATTCTTGCTTGTTGTTTTCAAAATCTAAATAATGGATTTTGAAATGTGTCATTAAATCAAACATGAGTTTAAAAAGAATAAGTGCTACTAAGAAAAAAATCGGAGCGCGGGTAGCCATAATAATAATAGTGCCTAAAATAACAGTAAATTGCTGAATAAAAATTCGTTTGTAAGGTTGAATCATGAGTGTATGTTCCGATATTTTCAGATATTCTTTTTTACCAATAAAATTGAAAAAGAAGAAATAGCCGTGAACACCAAAAATTAAAAGCACATTTAAGATAAATTCAAAATTAAAAAAAAGCACACTCGCCGCATCTAAATCAATCATTTCGGTACTCATAACAATAACAAAAATGGTTTGTCCGGCAACAAACAAATTAAAGTGGACAAAAAAGAACGGAATTAAAATGATTTTGGCACAGCCACGTGCAAAGGATTTTCCTTGCTCCACTATTTTGTCTTCGGGCGGTATGTTTTGGGGCATATCGCCTTTTGCAATTATCATTTTGGGAATGTTATACAAACCGATGATAAAAGTTTCGATAATATACAAAATAACTACATTAAAGTAATTCCAGCCAAATGCCAAAACTCCCAAAATAGGATACAAATTGACTGCAAACAGTACCCACAGCGAACGGTCTGCTTTTGAAAATTCAATTGGATTGAAAAACTTCATTTGACTTTTTTTTGAATATATACTGCAAACGGTAACTTTGCCAAAGTTTTAGAACTTTGGAAAAGTTGTAGTTATGATATAATAAATATTAAAATTTATCCCATTTTTACTATGAAAATTTGAAACCATAAACAGATTTGAGATTTTATATTTTTATAAAAATTTCCCCTGTTTTTTATCCCAATTTATAAACCAAAGTTTCCGATTGCTCTTCCAAAAAGTTCAAAACATCGGTGGTGATGTTTATTCGATAGGCTTTGGAGTGCATTTGTACCCATGTGTTTGTGGCCGGTTCGTAAATCAGGAAACGCAATTCGGCATTGCCTTTGTTGCTCTCTACCATGTGCTTTATTTCGGTTATCATGGTGGAGTCCAATTTTTCTATGGGAATTTTTATCGAAAGCGATTTGATTTTGTCTTTCAAATCCGATAAATATTCTATTTTAGCTATTCTATATTCCAATTCGTTGGTGTCGCCCCACGATTTTTTTTGTACCTTTCCGGTAATGTAAAGCGAAGTGCCTACAAACATAAAATCGCGGAAAGTACCGTAATCTTTACCAAAAAAAGAAATTTTGTACGAACTTGAATAATCTTCGAGCGTAATGGAGCCGAAAGGTTTTCCGGCTTTGGTGGTTTTATGCTCCACGTCGGTTACTATTCCGCCTATTTTTACCTCCAAATTCTCTAAACTTTGCATGTTTTCAAAGTCGGAGAGTTGTTTGTTGGCAAATTGCTGTAAAACAATGCGGTAATCGTCGAGTGGGTGTGCCGAAATGTAGATGCCCACCAATTCTTTTTCTTTGTTGAGGCGTTCGAGCGTTCCCCAAGGCTCGGCGGGTTCGGGAATGGGTTTTTTAATGTCTATCGAGCTGTCGCCGCCGCCACCAAAAAGCGAATTGCCGGTTTGCGATTGGTCTTGCCTAAAACTGTTTCCGTATTTTAAAAGCGTTTCGATAAACGACTGTCCGTTGGTATCTTCTTTAAAAAGTTGCTCGCGTGTAATGCCTTGCATGGAGTCGAAAGCTCCGGCAAGTGCCAAGGATTCAATGGTTTTCTTATTAACGGTTCGCAAATTGACGCGCTCTACAAAGTCGTAAATGTCTTTGAACTCGCCATTTTCGGCGCGTTCGTTGATAATGTCCATTACGGCAGCATCGCCAACGCCTTTTATGGCGGCTATTCCAAAGCGAATAGCCCCTTGTTTATTTACGGTAAATTTTGTAAAACTCTCATTAACATCGGGTCCCAAGATATTCAAACCCATGCGGCGCGTTTCGTCCATAAAAACGGTAATTTTTTTTATGTCGGAAAGGTTGCGGCTCATTACCGAAGCCATAAACTCGGCAGGATAATGGGCTTTGATGTATGCCGTTTGATACGAAACATAGGCATAACAAACCGAATGCGATTTGTTAAAAGCATAAGAAGCAAAAGCCTCCCAGTCGCTCCAAATTTTTTCGGTCAAACGCTCGGCTTTGGTTGTATC
Source organism: Paludibacter propionicigenes (assembly GCA_020721325.1). GTDB lineage: Bacteria > Bacteroidota > Bacteroidia > Bacteroidales > JAIFNL01 > JAIFNL01. The sequence goes on along the minus strand of DYNA01000083.1, from coordinate 9,127 downwards.
GTTGCCAATGCCTTTCATAAATTCAGGGTTGGATTTGCAACCGGCTACAAATAAAAGTTTTAATTCGTTCATCACTTTTATTTGCTTCTTACCCATTGCTTTACGCAAAGAGTCGGACTGTCCGCGTGTAAAATTGGCTAAGGCACGCGAAAGGAGCATAACCTGTTCCTGATAAACGGTAATGCCGTAAGTATCAGCCAAAAAGTCTTGCATCATCGGGTGGTCGTAAACGATTTTCTCTTCGCCGTGTTTTCTTTTGATAAACGAAGGAATGTATTGCATCGGACCCGGTCGGTATAAGGCATTCATGGCAACCAAATCCTCAAAACGATTTGGGCGTAAAGCCCTTAAATGTTTTTTCATTCCGGGCGACTCGAATTGGAACAAAGCCGTTGTTTCGCCGCGCGAGTAGAGTTCAAAGGTTTTGGGGTCGTCGAGTGCCACTTGGTCTATATCAATGAGTATTCCTTTGCTTCGCTCAATGTTTTCAAGGGCTTCTTTGATAATGGAAAGGGTTTTCAGACCCAAAAAGTCCATTTTGAGCATTCCCACCGATTCTACAAATTTTCCATCGTATTGCGTAATGCGCAAATCGACATCTTTTGCGGTGCAAACCGGAATGTTGTTCATCAAATCCTCTTTGCCAATGATGATTCCGCAAGCGTGAACACCCGTTTGGCGAACCGAACCTTCGAGTTTTTCGGCAAAACGCAACGTGCTTGAAACCAAGTGATTGTTTGAGTTGTATGCCTCTTTCAATTCGGGAACTTTGTCGAAGGCTTGGGTTAAACTTTTGGCATCGTCGGGGATTAATTTGGCGTATCGGTCGGCTTCGGGCAAAGGCATTTTATGGACGCGGGCAATGTCTTTGAGAGCCATTTTGGACGCCATAGTGCCAAAGGTTACAATGTGTGCCACGCGATTGGCGCCGTATTTGTCCACCACCCAGTCCAAAACCTGTTGTCTGCCGTCGTCGTCGAAGTCTATATCAATATCGGGCATCGAAATACGGTCGGGGTTGAGGAAACGTTCAAAAAGCAAATCGTATTTGATGGGGTCGATGTTTGTAATTTGAATGGCATAAGCTACCGCCGAGCCAGCCGCTGAACCGCGTCCGGGTCCAACGATAACTCCCATTTGGCGGGCAGCTTTTATAAAATCCCAAACAATGAGAAAATATCCCGGAAAACCCATTTTTTTTATGGTATCGAGTTCAAAATCGATGCGTTCCTGTATTTGAGGCGTTAAATTGTCGCCCCACCGCATTTTTGCTCCTTCGTTGGTGATGTGTTTCAAATAATCGTCTTCGTTGGTAAAGCCTTCGGGCAAACCGAAATCGGGCATCAACGGTTCGGAATTGAGTTTGTATTCCTCTACTTTGTCGGCTATTTCCATAGTGTTTGCAATGGCTTGCGGCACATCGGCAAAGAGTTTTGTCATTTCTTTGGGCGTTTTCAAATACTCCTGTTTGGTGTATTGCATACGTGTAGGGTCGTCGAGGTCTTTTCCGGTGTTGAGGCAAATCAAGCGGTCGTGAGCTTCGGCATCGCCGGCATAGATAAAATGCACGTCGTTAGAGGCAATTACTTTTACATCAAATTTTTTGGCAAGTTCCAAAATGGCAGCATTTACTTTCACCTGATTGTCATATACTTCGCTGTCTTTTTTTGGGTTTCCGGTTTGGTGGCGTTGCATTTCGAGGTAAAAGTCGTCGCCATACACTTTTTTGTGCCATTGGATAGCTTCTTCGGCGGCTTGCATGTCGCCGTGCATAATGTGTTGCGGTATTTCGCCGCCCAAGCATGCCGAGCAAGCTATTAAGCCTTCGTTGTATTTTTCCAAAAGTTCTTTGTCCACACGCGGGCGATAGTACAAACCTTCGATAAATGCCAGCGAAGAGAGTTTCATTAAATTGTGATAGCCTATTTTATTTTTTGCCAAAATAATTAAATGATAACCCGAACGGTCAATTTTTTCAATTTTTTCGTGTCGTGTGCGGCGGGCTACATAGGTTTCGATGCCCAAAATGGGCTTAATGCCTTCGGCGAGAGCCGCTTCGTGAAATTTCTTTACTCCGTACATATTTCCATGGTCGGTAATGGCTATGGCGGTCATGCCATCGGTTTTGACTTTTTTAATCAAATCCTTGATATTCGATGCCCCGTCTAATATCGAATATTGTGTATGTACGTGTAAATGAGTAAAGTTTTCCATTTTTTGAGTTTCAAAAATTGTATGTTGTTTTATTTTTTTCAAACTCCAAAAATACGGAAACCTTTTTTTATAAAATAGAGGTGTTGAAAACTATTTCTGGTAGTTTATAGCTAATTTGAAGTAAATCAATCAATAAATGCCTGAAAAAAGTTATTAACAATTTTAATTTTACCGTTAAATTGTTGATAAGATGCGTCTCTCCGTGCGTAGATGCCCACATATTGTAGGGACAACGCATACGTTGTCGCTACGGTCTGCGTAAGACATGAAAGGTGTTTTGGTAATAACTATACCAAAATAATTTTATTTTTTTTGAGGGTTAATTTGTGCGTTTTTGTAAAAACTTCATTTTCTATGTCGATGTACATAAATCTTTATACTGCAAACGGTAACTTTGCCAAAGTTTTAATTACAAAGCACTTACATAAAAATGAAAGCTCAAATTATAACCATTTAAAGCATAATATGGAACACTTCATTTTCTTTTATTGCGTGTTTTTCTGGACGTTAGAAAACTGGTCTGTTTATTTTGCAGGAAAAAAGAATTTTATTTTTCAGCATGTTTTAGGAATTAACAATAAAGGAATAAGGTTGATTTTCAAATGCTTACTGGCTTAGTAATCAAAAATAAAACTCGCGCTCTTTCTTATTCCTTTCTTTCGTTTTTTTAGAAAAAAAAAGAAAGATTTGAGTTTATTCGTGCATTTGTTGTAAAAAAAAGCAGCGAACGGTTGCTTTAAGAAATTGTTTTTTATATTTGCAAAATAAAATCATTAGACAAGATGCGATGCAAATATTTCAAAAATCAATCATACAAAAACATTTAAACAGCCTTGATAAACAAGCGGTTGAAAAAGCATTTCAGGTTTTTAGAACAAATTACAGTTATGCTAAAATTGAGAAAATTAAAACGCTCAAAGAAGAAGAATATCAAGACGGGTTTTTTCGCGATATTTTTGTCGATGTGCTTGGTTATACGCTAAAACCAAGCGAAAATTTTAATCTGGTAAGAGAACTCAAAAATGCTGCCGATGGCAAAAAAGCCGACGGCGGTATTGTAAACGGTGATAATATTTTAGCCGTAATTGAATTAAAATCAACAACTACCAAAGACCTTACCAGCGTTACGCAACAGGCATTTAACTACAAAAACAATCAAACGGGTTGCAAATATGTAATTACTTCCAATTTTCAAAAACTGCGTTTCTACGTAGATTTTGCCAATGAATACGAGGAGTTTGATTTGTTTAATTTATCAAAATCGGAATTTGAAATTTTGTATTTGATTTTAAATAAAGAAAGTATTTTTTCAAATTTGCCGAATACTCTAAAACAAGAAACGCGTTTTCACGAGCAACTTATTTCCGAAAAACTTTACAACGATTATTCCGATTTTAAATACAAAATATTTGAAAATCTGATTAAAAACAATCCCGAAATTGACAAATTAACACTTTTCGAGAAATCGCAAAAGCTTTTAGACCGTTTGCTTTTTGTCTTCTTTGCCGAAGATACCGGACTTTTGCCAGCCAATTCAATATCCAGAATGATAGAGCGTTACGAATTGTTGAAGAAGGAAGACGCTTACAAACCGCTTTACGATATTTACAAACAGTATTTCGGATACATGAACGCCGGACGCAAAGGAAAAACTTCTGCCGATGACATTCCGGCTTACAACGGTGGTTTGTTTGCTCCCGACGATATTTTGGACAACCTACTAATTGACGATAACATTTTGCGCGACGACAGTTTGAAATTGTCGGCTTATGATTTTAGTACCGAAGTAGATGTCAATATTTTAGGACATATTTTTGAACATTCGCTTTCGGAAATTGAAGAAATGGAACGTGAATTAACTTCGCCAGAATTTGAAACTTTGGCAAAGTTTACCTCGAAGCGAAAAAAAGACGGTGTTTTTTACACTCCAAAATATATAACACAATACATTGTAGAAAATACATTGGGAAAACTTTGTGAAGACAAACGCAAAGAACTCGATATTTTTGAAATAGAATTTGACGAAACGTATTACGTACAGACACAGCATGCTGTGTCTCTACACAAATTGAACAAAAAAGGAAAAATTCTTTTCGACAAACTAAATGCTTACAAAGATTGGCTCAAAAGCCTCAAAATACTCGACCCCGCTTGCGGTAGTGGAGCATTTTTGAACCAAGCTCTCAATTTTTTGATTGCCGAACACAAACTAATCGACGATTTGATTGCCGAGTTTACCGGCACTGCCATTCGGATTTTCGATACCGACAAAGCCATTCTCGAAAACAATCTTTATGGCGTAGATATTAACCAAGAGAGTGTTGATATTGCCAAACTTTCGTTGTGGCTAAAAACTGCACAACGCACACGCCCTTTGTCGATGCTCAATGACAATATAAAATGCGGCAATTCGCTGCTCGACGATTTTGCGTTCAATTATCGCAAGGCTTTTGACTGGAAAACCGAATTTCCCGAAATCATGCTTGGCGGTGGTTTTGATGTAGTTATCGGAAATCCGCCTTATGTAAAGGAATACACAAGTCGCCAAGCTTTTGAGGGTTTGCATACGCATTATTGCTATCAGGGCAAAATGGATTTGTGGTATTTTTTCGGTGCGTTGGCGTTGGAATTGGTTAAAAAAGAAACCGGATTAATCGGTTACATTGCGCCAAACAATTGGATAACCAATTCGGGCGCATCGAAATTTAGAAACATTGTTTTGCAAAAAGGCAAATTGCTTGAATTTATCGACTTTGGCAATTTTAAAGTGTTCGACAGTGCCGGCATTCAAACCATGATTTACGTAATGCGGCGTACCGAAAATAACAGCAGTTACGAGTTTCCATATTCCAAAATTATTGACAGTAAAATAGACCACAAAATAAATCAACTGTTTTTGAAAAAGGCGGAAGACAATCGTTTTACCTATTTTACTACAAAAATAGAAAAGGAAAACTTTTTAGACAAACCCATCAATTTCATTAATGCAAATTCAAAAATTATTATTGATAAAATAGCTCTGAAACAGAATTTTACTTTAACAGAAAAGGAATTAGCGAATGCAATTATTCCTAATCCAGATTATTTGAACAATTCTATTCTGAAAAAAATACCAAAAGAAAAAGTAAAAAAATTTAATTTAAAGTCGGGCGATGGTGTTTTTGTTGTAAGAAAAGATTTTTTTAAAACTTTAAATGAAAGGGAAAAACAATATTTAAAACCTTTGATAGAAGCAACAGAGGTAGAACGCTACTATTTTCCGGCAAAACATACCCAAGAAATAATTTATTTTACTAAAAAGAATTTTAATGGAGAAAGTTGTCCTACGTTGGTTTCTCATTTAGAGAAGTTCAAAGAAGTTATGCTCGAACGTAGAGAAACAAAAAGCGGACAAATGGAATTTTTTCATATACACTGGGCAAGAAATGAAAAATTCTTTAAAGATGGAAGTAAAATTTTGAGTATAAGAAAATGCAAAATACCTACATTTGTTTTTACCGAAAAAGAAGCTTATGTAACAGGAAAGTTTTACGTTCTCAAAACTGATAGTTTGAATATGAAATATTTAACCGCTTTGTTAAATTCCAAGCTCATAGCCTTTTGGCTCAAACACAAAGGAAAAATGCAAGGCGATAATTATCAAATAGATAAAGAACCACTTTTGGCATTGCCGATAATAGAGCCAAGCCAAGAGAAACAAACCGAAATAGCCGAGTTTGTAACTCAAATCATCGAAAACAAACAAAAAGAAATAGATTACAACCATCTTTTGCAGCAAGCAAAAAAAGAAAATAATTTCGACCGTGAAATAAAACTTACGAAAGAATTGGAAAACATAAATGAAACGATACAAACGGCAGAAAATAAGATAAATAGCAAAGTATATGAATTGTACGAACTCACAAACAACGAAATTTCTGCAATTGAAAATGAACTTAAATGAAAATTATAGTGTAGGAACTGAATATGAAAAGGGTATAAATAATTCTTTACGCAAAAAGAACGGAATTTTTTATACACAAAATTATATTACCGATTTTATTTGTGAACAAACTATAGGTTTACTTTGCAGAAAAAAGAAGCAAGAGCTTGATTTTAATACTATTACTTTACAAAAAATCAAAATCTATCAAGAATGGTTATTTTCTTTAAAAATAATTGATACGGCTTGCGGCTGTGGTGCGTTCTTAATTTCGGCGTTTCATTTTCTTTTGAATGAGCACAATCAATTTTCTAAAACAAAAGATATTGTAACCAAAATACTTAGTCAAAATATCTTCGGAATTGATATTGATTTAAAAAGTGTTGAAATAACAAAATCTATTTTCAGGCAATATTCTAATAATCTGAATATTAGTTGTGGAAATGCAATTTTGCTTGACTGGAAAACCGAATTTCCCGAAATCATGCTTGGCGGTGGTTTTGATGTAGTTATCGGAAATCCGCCTTATGTAAAGGAATACACAAGTCGCCAAGCTTTTGAGGGTTTGCATACGCATTATTGCTATCAGGGCAAAATGGATTTGTGGTATTTTTTCGGTGCGTTGGCGTTGGAATTGGTTAAAAAAGAAACCGGATTAATCGGTTACATTGCGCCAAACAATTGGATAACCAATTCGGGCGCATCGAAATTTAGAAACATTGTTTTGCAAAAAGGCAAATTGCTTGAATTTATCGACTTTGGCAATTTTAAAGTGTTCGACAGTGCCGGCATTCAAACCATGATTTACGTAATGCGGCGTACCGAAAATAACAGCAGTTACGAGTTTCCATATTCCAAAATTATTGACAGTAAAATAGACCACAAAATAAATCAACTGTTTTTGAAAAAGGCGGAAGACAATCGTTTTACCTATTTTACTACAAAAATAGAAAAGGAAAACTTTTTAGACAAACCCATCAATTTCATTAATGCAAATTCAAAAATTATTATTGATAAAATAGCTCTGAAACAGAATTTTACTTTAACAGAAAAGGAATTAGCGAATGCAATTATTCCTAATCCAGATTATTTGAACAATTCTATTCTGAAAAAAATACCAAAAGAAAAAGTAAAAAAATTTAATTTAAAGTCGGGCGATGGTGTTTTTGTTGTAAGAAAAGATTTTTTTAAAACTTTAAATGAAAGGGAAAAACAATATTTAAAACCTTTGATAGAAGCAACAGAGGTAGAACGCTACTATTTTCCGGCAAAACATACCCAAGAAATAATTTATTTTACTAAAAAGAATTTTAATGGAGAAAGTTGTCCTACGTTGGTTTCTCATTTAGAGAAGTTCAAAGAAGTTATGCTCGAACGTAGAGAAACAAAAAGCGGACAAATGGAATTTTTTCATATACACTGGGCAAGAAATGAAAAATTCTTTAAAGATGGAAGTAAAATTTTGAGTATAAGAAAATGCAAAATACCTACATTTGTTTTTACCGAAAAAGAAGCTTATGTAACAGGAAAGTTTTACGTTCTCAAAACTGATAGTTTGAATATGAAATATTTAACCGCTTTGTTAAATTCCAAGCTCATAGCCTTTTGGCTCAAACACAAAGGAAAAATGCAAGGCGATAATTATCAAATAGATAAAGAACCACTTTTGGCATTGCCGATAATAGAGCCAAGCCAAGAGAAACAAACCGAAATAGCCGAGTTTGTAACTCAAATCATCGAAAACAAACAAAAAGAAATAGATTACAACCATCTTTTGCAGCAAGCAAAAAAAGAAAATAATTTCGACCGTGAAATAAAACTTACGAAAGAATTGGAAAACATAAATGAAACGATACAAACGGCAGAAAATAAGATAAATAGCAAAGTATATGAATTGTACGAACTCACAAACAACGAAATTTCTGCTATTGAATATGAACTTATACTAAAAACGGGATAAATTTTAATATTAATTATTACGTAACTATAACTTTTTCAAAGTTTTAGAACTTTGGAAAAGTTAAATAATAAACCGTTTACACTATAAATGAAATTGAAATTGGTTTTCGGTTTTGGGAATTTGGTTAAAATTAATATTTTTATCAAATAGCTTATCCACAAAACTTTATGTTTTTTAGTATAACCTAATTCCTAAAACCAAGTTCACATTAGTATAGAACTGGTCTGTTTATTTTGCGCAAAAAATGAATTTTATTTTTCCTGCATGTTTTATAAATTTTAAAATAAGGGAATAAGGTTTTGGGGCAAGCAATTAGGCAAAAATATTATTTTTTTACTCAATGCTTAATTCCTAAAATCGAAAGTAATTGAGTATATAGCGTTCCTATTTCATTTGTAAAATTTGTTGACCACTAATTCACGAATTATAAACAAATTATTATTGTAATTTGTGAATTTGTGGCTACAAATCAAATGGGAGCAGTATATTTTAAATATTGAAATAAATATTTTTTTTTGAAAAAATGAACGGCTTAGCCGTTTGGAACGGCTGGGCGGTAATTAAAAGCAGTCGGTTTGGCTTTGAGCGAAACCGACTGCTTTTTTGTTTGTGTGAGAATGATTTTTGGGGTGTAAAACCTGACATTTTGTCAAAATTATGACAAAAATGAAGTTTTACTAACGATTTTTGGCTTTACACTAATGATTTTTGGCGAGTCTCAGAGCTTTTTTGTCTTGACACTAAAGGTTTTTGTCTTGACACTAATGATTTTTGTCTTGACACTAAAGGTTTTTGTCTTGACACTAAAGGTTTTTGTCTTGACACTAAAGGTTTTTGTCTTGACACTAAGGGTTTTTGTCTTGACACTAAGGGTTTTTGTCTTGACACTAAGGTTTTTTTTTTTTCAACTAATGTTTTTTTTTTTTCAACTAATGTTTTTTTTTTTCCAACTAATGTTTTTTTTTTTCCAACTAATGTTTTTTTTTTTTCAACTAATGTTTTTTTTTTTTCAACTAATGATTTTTGGTGAG
>DYNA01000082.1 GCA_020721325.1 Paludibacter propionicigenes | reverse complement strand
TTTTTTTTTTATTTTCCTAATTTAAAAGGATTTAAAAAAAATGTCATGTAGAGTATTCATTTCTATATATTAGAGGTGGTAGCCACGACCAGAATTTATATATTTTTGATGGCATTCCAATATATAATGTAAATCATGCTATTGGTTTTATTTCAACTTTTAATTCTGATATAATTAATTCAACAGACTTATATAAAGGAAGTTTTCCTGCTCGTTTGGGAGGAAGATTATCTGGAGTACTTGATATTAAAACACTTGATGGCGATAAAAAGAAAACAAATTATAATTTTACTTTAGGACTTATTTCTTCTAAAATATTTATCAATGGACCTATAAAAAAAGATAAAACGTCATATTTAATATCGTTAAGAAAAAATACTTTTCCCTACTTACTTTTAATTGGAGAAAAAAATTTAAGCTATTCTTTTTTTGATGTGAACTTAAAATTTAATACAAAATTTAAAAATAGCAGTAATTTGAGTTTTGTTTTTTATTCAAGCAATGATGCAATCAATTTTAAAGTAAACGAAAGGGAAAGCTTAAAAACTAATTTTAAAATTAATTGGGGAAATATTGCTGCCTCAATGCAATATCGTAATAAAATAAGTAAACGAGTATTTTTTGATTTTATCACTGGTATTAGTAATTATAAATATAAAGAGAAAGTAAAGCAGGAAATTTATGAAGAATCAATACTTTATTCCGAACTTGATAGTAAATTTATTTCAAGGGTGAATAATTTATTTTTTAACACTAAATTAAATGCATTTCTTTTTGAAAAACTTGAAATTTTAGCTGGGATAGATTTATCGTACCAAACTTTTAAACCGGGCAAAATTGATTTAGTACGTAAACAAAATGCTGTAAATTCAAATTTTTCGGCAAGCTATATCTCTCAATCGCCTTTTTTAGCAACTTTTTATAGTGAAATTATTGTCGATGATATTTTGGGATTTTTATTAAATTGCGGTTTTAGACAAAATTTCTATTCAATTGGAAAAAATACAAAACTATTTTTTGAACCCAGAGCTAATTTATCAAAAAAAATTGGTGAAAATGTAAAATTTGAAGCAGCTTATTCTCAAGTGAATCAATTTGTTCATTTACTTACCAACTATGCTGGAGGTGTTTCTCTCGATTATAGATTTGCGGCTTTTGATAAAATAAAACCTTCCTATAGTGAACAAATTGTTGTAGGTTTTTCATATATTTCAGATTATAATGATTATGAATTTAATTTTTCTACTTATTTTAAATCAATGTACAATTTAGTTCTGTTAAAAGAAGGAGTAAATTTTACGAATAACTTTTCACCCATAGAAACTTTAATTTTTCAAAATGGAGAAGGCACCTCAAAAGGTATCGAATTTTTATTCAGGAAAAATACCGGAAATTCAAGTCGTTGGTTTAGTGCTACTTTTGCTAAAACAAATCGCTTTTTTGAAGGGGTAAATAACAATACTATTTTCCCTTTCAATTATGACCGTCGCGTATCTTTAACTTTACTTTTCCAACAAAAAATATCAAACCGATTAAATATTTCATTTACATGGGCTTTTGCAACCGGAAACCCATATACTTTACCATCAGCACAATACACAGATATTGATGGAAATACTATTTTTATTGTTGAGGGAATGAATACTTACAGAGAAAAAATGTACCATAGATTGGATTTCGGATTGCAATATGAATTAAATCATAAAAAGGGCATGGGCACTTTGAATTTTAGTATATTAAATTTATACAATCGTAAAAATCCATATTTTTTATACACAGTGTATGAAAAAGGCAAACCTCAATTATATCAACAATTTCAACTACCAATTTTTCCCTCATTATCATACACTTACAAGTTTTAATATTTATTTTATAATTTTTATAAAAATCTCAAATTTTTATACGTTATATCATATAAAAAACTATTTTTGCAAAAGTTTATATTCTATAACGTATAAAAAAAAATGAAAAATGATTCAACGAAACCATTACATAGATAAAACAAGCCCATTTTTCAAAAAAAATGCCTAAATTCCATTTTTCAACTTTTCCACTTCGCGCTGCAAATAAACTATTTTTTCCACTATCGAAGTTTTCGACATATCGGGTTCGGGCAATTGGTGGCTGATGAAATGGGTAAAACGCCAGATTTCTTTTATTTCATTTATAGCCAAATCATACGATTTGTACTCTGGATTGAGCGAGTGAAGGCGCAATTTACGCTCTGCAAGAAGCTTATTTTCAATTACTTTAAACACAATTCCATCGTCGAGCGTAAGAATAATGTACGATTCGTTGTCTTTCACATTTTCCCAATCCTGAATAAATTCTGCGGTAATCCACGACTTATCGGGAATGGGCAACATCGAATCGCCAGAAATCTGAAACGTGCGGTATTTTTTTTCTTTCGACAAAAAAGGCATCTGAAATTTTGGCAATTCGCTAATAAAATCGGGGTCTGCAAAGCCGCGCATGTAGCCGGCTTTCGCTTTTTCGTGAACCAGCTCTATGTTTTCATTGTTTTCGCGGTCTATCGTAGTAGCCAAAACACGCAATTTTGTGCCTTTCATATACACATCAAAGCCATTTTCAAGCTCAACCATTTGACTTTCAGATAGTTTTGTCATGTCCACTTTTATCAAAGTATCAATGGAAATGTTAAAATAGTCAGAAAAAGCTATCAAAACCGGAATGTTTGGCTGGGCTATTTCGTTTTCGTAACCGCTTAGTGTTGAGCGTTTCATGTCCAATTTCAACGCCACATCGTCTTGCGTTTTTCTTTTTCGCTTTCGCAAAAATTTTATATTTGAATGAAAATACATTTTGAAAAAAGTTTTAATTTTTTTATACTGAAAATCAATTTTCTAAAAAAAAAATTCCATTTTTTTACAAAAAAAATTTGGAAATAAAATTAAAATGATTATATTGTAATCGAAAGTTTGATTAAATTTTAATCAAAATTAAAAAACATATTTTAAAAAAGCAAATAAAAATTTCATTTTTTTTCGAAAAAAATATTTTATAAAATTAAATTCTTAAAAATCAATCTATTACTTAAAATCATTTTTTGTAAAAAAATAAAAAAATATAAAAAATAAAAAAAAATAAAATTATGTGTGGAAGATATATTTTAGTTCAGAAAAAAGAAAATTTGGAAAAAATTTTTGAAGCTAACTTTGTGGAAAGTGCTGATTATAAGCCAAATTACAATATTTCAGTTGGTAATAAAGCTCCGGTGATTACGAATTTGAATCCGTATGAAATTCAGATGTTTCAATTTGGAATGAGTCCGGCTTGGGTTGAAAAACCGCGTTATATTTTCAATGTGCGTGCCGAAGGCGACTACAACGCCGGCAATGAAATTAACTACATGGGCATCAAGGGAATAATGAGCAATTCGAGTTGCAACAAGCCTTTGCGCTCGCAACGCTGCCTTGTTTTAGCCGATGCCTACATCGAATCGAGTATGCAATTTGGGTTTAAAAAGCCGTATGTGGTTTATTTAAAAGACCATCGCCGTCCGTTTGCTTTTGCCGGAATTTGGGACACTTGGCTAAACAAAGAAACGGGCGAATTGGTGCAATCGTTTTCGATTGTTACGGTGGCTGCCAACGAATTGGTGCGCCGAATTCCAAACGACCGAATGCCGGTTATTTTACCGCGCGGCAAAGAAAAAATCTGGCTCGATACGGGCAAAAATATGTCGGATATTTTGCGGCTTTTGCGCACTTATCCGGCGTACATGATGAATGCTTATCGTGTAACCGACCAATACAAAAGCACCGAAGTAAACGGCAGTTGGCTGCTCGAACCCAAAGGCAGGCGGCTCGACAGCGATTTTGGTGCGCGAATTTATGAAAATGAAACGGCTCAGGCTTTGAAAGAAATAGCTTAAATTTTTGTATTTTTTTTAGGTTGTTTGCTTCATTTTTTTGTATCGTTATTATCTTTTTTTTGTTATAAAAATCTGTTTTATAGACAATTATGTTTTATTAAAAAATATTTTTGAAAATTAATTATTTATTAAGGGTTAAAATATGTTTTTTTTTCAAAAAAAATGTTCCTTTGTGGTAAAAAAAAAGAAGAACATTTGGGATTTTTTTCATTGGTTGTCTGGAATGGATAAAGTATAATTTATTGTAATTTAATATTTTTACAAAACATAAATAATCATAGTAAAAGTAATAAATATTAAATTTTTGAATATATAACAATAAAAATACTTTATTATTTAACATAAATAAAAAATAAAATACGGTAATTTTTTTATAAAATGATAAATTTAGATAAACGTCTTGCCAATGAGCGCGAGCATGGTCGCAAAATAAGTGAAAATGCCGAAGAAATTTGGGGTTGGGCATCGGAAGCCGGACAAATTCGCGCTCAACGTAGAGCCGATTTTTTTATTCGCTTAGGCGAAATCAACGCACATTCAAAAGTTTTGGAAATCGGTTGTGGTTCGGGGCTTTTTACCGAAAAAGTTTATCAACAAACTCAAGCTCAGATAATTGCAACCGATTTATCGGAAGATTTATTGATTTTGGCGCGTGAAAAATTGCCTCAAGTGCAGTTTGAAATCCAAGATGCTATGAATTTGAGTTATGCAAACAATTCGTTTGATGTGGTTTTTGGAAGTTCCATTTTGCATCATTTGGAGATGCCTTTGGCACTTCAAGGCATTTACAAAGTGCTAAAGTCTGGCGGAAAAGTTATTTTTGCTGAACCCAATATGCTCAATCCTCAGATTTTTTTGCAAAAAAATATTCCGGCATTAAAAAAGGCTTTGGGCGATTCGCCCGACGAAACGGCTATAATTCGCTGGAAATTAGCCAAACAAATGAAGGCAATTGGTTTTACGAAGGTTTGGATTTTTCCTTACGATTTTTTGCATCCATCAGTGCCTAAGGCATTTATACCAATTGTAAAAAGGGTAGGAGAGTGGGTTGAAAAAATTCCGGTAATGAAAGAAATAGCCGGTTCGGTAATTATTTTTGGTCAAAAATAGGAAAAAAAAGCATAATATAAAAAATTATGCTTTTTTTTGTTTTTTTATTATTTAATTAGTCCATTCAAATTTTTCCGTTAAAAGTATTTACGTATTGTTTATCGGATTCTAATATATGTTCTCTGAGCCAATTTTGCATAAAAGTCATCACTTTGTAAGTCAAGCTCATAGGGTTAGATTCATATTCATTTCTAAACTTGACCAATTCTTTTTTAAAATTTTCGTGCAAGCTCAAATGTGAAGCTTCTTTTGCATAGCCAAATTGCTTAAAATAACGCTCTTCGGTTGAAAAGTGATATTGAGTATATTCTTGCATTTCATTGATTATCTGAAGAATAACATCTTTTGCTTCTTTTCTTATAAAAGCATTATATAATTTATTCATAATTCCGAGCCATTTTTTGTGTTGCTCGTCAATTAGATGAATTCCAAGCTCATAGCTCGATGTCCAAACAAATAATTCTTTCATTTTATTTTTTTCTTTTTTTTAAAAAACGTTATTACTTTTGAAACAATCTATATATTTTCTATCGGAGTGGGTAATATGATTAATTAACCACTCTTGCAAAAAAGTAATTAGGCTAAATACATATCGACCGGCATCTTCTTTGGCTTGTTCTTTAAAATCTTGAACTCTTTTTATAAACTCTTGATGTTCTTTTACATGTGCTAAAGTTTCTTTAAAATTAAAGCGTCTGAAATAAATTTCTTCTTCCGAAAAATGATATTTTGTGTATTGCAATAATTCCTCAAGAACTTTTCTAACTTCTTCAGACTGTTGCCTTTTAATAAAAGCATCGTATAATCTATTTATCAATTCAACTAATTTTTGATGCTGACTATCAATCGTTTGAAAGCCTAAATTGTAATCATCTTTCCAAATTAACATAGTTTTACTTTTTATTATTAAATTTAAAAAACCAGATTCTTTATAAAAAAACACATAAATTAAAAAATAAATTAAAAATATATAATTTAATTTATTTTAAAAAACCATATTTTTTTTAAAACAACTAACATATTTTTTATCAACTTCGCAAATATGTTTTGTTATCCATTCTTGTAAGTACGAAATTAGGCTAAAAATAAATTTTCCGGCATTTTCTCCGGCTTGAGTACGTAATTCTTGAATTTTTAAAATAAAACTTTTGTGTTCTTTGATATGTTCTTCTGTTTCAGGATAATTGAATTGTTTAAAATAAAATTCTTCCGTAGTAAAATGTACGCGGCTGTAAACAAGCAACTCATCTAAAACTTTCTGCATTTCAGCATCTTGCGTTCGATTGATAAAGGCATTGTAAAGCCTGTTAATGATATCTATTAATTTTTGATGCTGTTTGTCAATTTCACTGATGCCAAAATTATAATCTTCTCTCCAATAAATCATATAATTATCATTTTTTTAACACTTTGAATCAATATTTTTTTTCATAAATAAAATCGGAACTAAAACAAATGTAAAAAAAAATTGAAGTATTAATGTATTTTTATTTATTATTTTGCAAAAAATAACTTATCTATTTGAATTATAATTATTTTCAATACATTACAAATTGCCAAAAAAAGAAATTAATCAGTGAAATTTGATTTTAAACAGTGCTGCAAAACTCATTTTTAGCATAATCCAACCGTTTTTTAAAACTCCGGTCATTTTCGTTTCTCCATAGGTACGTTCGTAGTAGTGTACCGGAAGGTCTAAATGTTTCAAATTAAATTTGTTAGCTCCAAAAATTAGCTCATAATCGCCCCATCTATCGCGCACTCCCCACGAATGCCGAATGGTTTTAATTCGCTGATAATCAAGCCTCCATAAAACTTTTGTGCCACAAAGTGTATCTTTTATACTGCTATCTAAAATGTAAGAGAAAAAAATGCTGAAAAATTTATTTCCGAAAATATTAAAAAGTTTCATAGCTTTATTGTGCATTGGATAAACTAAGCGCGAACCATTGATGTATTCGCCACGTCTTTTAGAAATGGCTTGGTAAAAATAGGGTAATTCTTCCGGTATAACTGTCAAATCGGCATCGAGTATCATTAAAATATCACCTTGAGCTTGGTCAAAACCGACCCAAACGTTCTCAGATTTACTAATTCCGGGACCGTCATAAAGTTTAATGTCGCGTTGCGGATACTTTTTCATCATTTCGCGCACTATTTCGGGAGTTCCATCGGTCGATTTGTCGTCGCAAAAGATTATTTCGGTGTGTTTTCCCATTTCTGGTACGCGTTTAACGGCATCTTCTATGTTTCCAGCTTCATTTTTGCAAGGAATAATGACAGAAACTGAATATTCTTGCGGACTTTCATCAAAAAGTGGACGAGTTGTTGTGATGGTCATCAATCCGAAATGTTTAACCAACGGAAGGCGTGCTAAAAAACGATTGAAAATCCATGAAAAAATTGGTATGTTGTACGGAATTAGAATTATTTTTTTGCGTGTAACTATATCGTAATTAGATAGTTGTAAAAATGTATTCAAATCGTTATCAGTAATCCAGTTGTGCTGTTTTAAAGGCATTTTGATGCGAATTTTTTCAGCAAATTTTACAAGAGGAGTCCATAAAAAGTTATAATTAATAATAACAATTCGTGTATGTGCGTGTGCGTGATTTTTAACGTTTTCTAAAACTGATTCAACATCAACAATATCTTCAATTGATGAAATTAATATATAATCAAACATTTGACTAAATGGAAGTGAAGATTCCGAATTGTGGTCAAAAAATTGCAGATGTGTATAATCGGATTTGGCTTGTTGTATCAATGTTTCGCTGTCATCAATTCCAATTCCAATTTTTGGATTTAACTCATTCAAAATGAAACCATTACCACATCTAATGTGTAAAATTTTTGCATTTTCTTCAATAACAAATTTTAATGTTTTTAAAAGCTGTTTGTAAAAATAAGGGTTACGCTTAATCCATTTTGAACGAAATTTACCCATTTCGTTGTTTTTTTCTCTTATTTTTTTCCTTCTTTCGTTTAAAAATGAGTGATTTATCATTTTCTTTATGTTTTTGCTTTATGATAACGAAAATTTTTTCCGATATTTTTTGCAAAAATAAAAAAAATAGTCAAAATGCGAAAAAAATATTATAGAATCTAAAAAATACTAAATACTTGTTTTTTTTTTAGATTTTTAAATTTTAGCTTTTTGGCGCGATAAAGTGTAAAGCAAAAATTAAATTTCTATTTGCCCGTTAAATACAAATGTTGCTGCACCCTCAAGCCAAATATTTTTAAAAATATTTTGGTTTTCTATTGAAAAATAAACTCGTAAATTTCCTCCTTTTGTTTTTATTTCAAAAGGGGAGTGAAAATTTTTATTTTTTACATAAGTAGCTATACTTGAAGCGACTACACCTGTTCCACAAGATAAGGTTTCATCTTCCACTCCACGTTCGTAAGTGCGTACTATAATTTGATTATTAATTATTTGCACAAAATTAACATTCGTTCCTTCCGGATAGAGTTTTTTGTTGTATCGAATTTGTTTACCCAGTCCTACTACGTTTATAAGTTCCGTATCTTTTACAAACTCGATGTGGTGAGGTGAACCGGTATTTAAAAATGTAAACTGTTCTTCTTCTTTAATTTGAGTAACATCTTGCATTTTTAATTTAACAATTGTTTGATTACCAATAGAATAAATTTCCGCCCAATGTTCACCGTCACTTGCCAAGAAATGGGTATTATTATTTATAAAAACACCTTGTTTTTTTGCAAAAGCTACGATACACCGCCCACCGTTTCCGCACATGCTGCCTAAATTTCCATCGGAATTGAAATACTTCATTTCAAAATTAAATTCCTCCGATTTTTCAAGGAGCATTAAGCCGTCTGCACCAATACCAAATCTGCGATTACAAAGTAAAGCGATTTCTTTTTGTGTAAAATTTTTTTTCGTTAAATTTCCTAACCTATTGTCTATCAATATAAAATCGTTACCCGTACCTTGGTATTTTTCAAAAATAATTATCATAATATTCTTTATAAAATTATAAATATTTATAGTTAATAATTGATTTTTATATATTTTTATTCTTTTTCCCAGAAAAAAATCAGAAGTCTTTTAAATCCATTGTTACAGTGGGAATAAGTAGCAAAAGCCCTAAAATTATAAGAATAATCATAAAAGGTGCTATCCATTTTACCCATTTTTCATAAGGTATTCTGGCAACTCCTAAAACACCAATTAAAACACCCGAAGTAGGTGTAATCATATTTGTAAAACCATCGCCTAATTGAAAGGCTACAACGGTAGCTTGACGCGAAACTCCAATTAAATCAGAGAATTGCGACATAATTGGAATAGTTAGAGCCGCCTTGGCACTTCCCGAAGGTATAGCTAAATTGAGCATGGTTTGAAAGAAATACATCATACTTACCGATGCTATTTTTCCGAAATCTTTCATAGATTGGGACATATAAAATAGCAGTGTATCAATGATTTGTCCATCTCTCAGAATAACAATAATACCACCAGCTAAACCAACTACTAACGCGGCTGACATAATATCTTTTGCACCAGCAATAAAATCAGTCGTTATTTTATTAGCGGAATAATTCATTGAAATTCCTGATAATAAACCCATTGCAAGAAATAATGAGGCTATTTCTTTAACATACCATCCATAAGCCATTACTCCAACAAGTAATAATAAAATAGTAAAAAATAAAATATTTAGTATAAAAAAATGGATTGATTTTCTTAAAGAAATAACACTTAACAAAATAAATAATCCGGTAAGAATTGGAAAGATAGGTATTGAATTGCTTGTTTTACCAATTGTAAGGGTTGAAAGTGGAAGTAAATAACTATAAATAAGTAAAATAACTGTGATAAAACCAAAAACACCCCAAGCTATTTTGGGAGTATAAAAGTTAAGTGATTTTATATCAGTCATTCCTTTTTCTCTCCAGTAAGCATCTTCTTCATATACAGGCGAATACTTCGGGTTTTTTCTTACCTTTTGTGCGTAATTTAAAATGTAGGATATACCAAATAAATTGATAATGAACCAAATAAACATTCTATATTCTATACCTGAAAAAAGAGGAATGTCTGACAAGCCTTGAGCTATTCCAATGGTAAAAGGATTGAGTAAAGCACCTGCAAATCCTAAGCCTGCAGCCACAAAACACATCGAAACACCAACGATTGAATCGTAACCCATACTGATGGACAATGGGATAAAAATGATAACAAATGCTATAGTTTCTTCGCTCATGCCAAAAATTGCGCCAAATAAACTGAACATTAGCATTATAAGTGTTATAATAATATTTTCAACACCTAATAATTTTACCAGTTTATTTTTCTCTAAACTTCGGGTGAATTGTAAAAATGAAAAAATCCCAACATCGATTGATTTACTTTCATTCATTATCCAAAATGCTCCACCTATCATTAAAATAAAAATTATTATATCCGAAGTATTAACGAATCCATCAAAAAAAGCCGAAAGTACTTCAAGTGTTTGTGGATTATTTTCTGTGTAAGTAAATGAATTATTGACAATTACTTCGCGTTCTGTTTCATTAACTACAATTTTTTCTCGTTGAAATGTTCCTCCCGGAACTACCCATGTTAAAAATGCTGAGAATAAAATGATACCAAATACAATAACATAAGTATGTGGAATTTTTTTCTGTTTTTTCATATTTTTATATACTTTACTTAATTAAATATAAAATTATATATATTTTTTAAACTTAAAAAAACTTAGTTATTTAGTAGAAATGTATCTGCCGGTAAATATACACTTAATTTAATGTTTTCAGCACCCAGAAGCCCGTTTTTTGTTTTTGTTTCTTTTGTAACATGCTTTAAAACAATTATTTGGCTGTCTCCAATTACACTTATTTTATCACCTTCAATTAGAATTGCCGTAGATTCGTCTATTCCAATACAAACTTCTACTGGATTTTCTAAGCATGTAGTAATCAATCTGTTCATGCGCATTCGTTTTACGAAGTGCTGGTCAATAATTACATTTTCGCACAATCCTAAACCTTCTCCTATTTCAATGTTGTTTGATTCAATGGTTTTATAATTACCAGTATAGTCCTTGTATTTCAATTCGTTACCAGTTATCATTTTTTTACTCATTACTGCCGCACCGGCACTTGTACCGGCTATTACAGCTCCATTTTGGTAAGCTTTTTTTATCGAACGATGCAAGTCTGTATTTTTAACTATTCTCATAAATTTATTTTGGTCGCCACCCGTAATATAAATTAAACCGGCATTTTCAATTGAGTCGAGTTTCGATTTACTCATGTCGTTTTTGCTTGCAAAATTTATGGCAAAGATATTGTTTATGCCCAATTCTGCAAATTGTTTTTTTGAATAAAATATTGCAGTGTCAATCATTTCACTTGCCATTGGTAGTATAATTCCATAACCTTTTTTGTCTAAATGTGCTAATTTTACAAGCGTGTCTATCATTTTTTTTGGTCGATTGCCACCTCCAATAATGAATAATTTGCCTTTTGCTAAATTACCGCTTTTCTTTTCTATTTCCATATTTTCTATACACGAAAATTCACATATTAGCAGCGAGAATAAAATAAAGATAAGTATTTTTTTCATATTGATTTTTAGTTTTTTAAGTTATTTTATTTTTTTTAATTTAAAACTTTAATAAAAAAAAAGTTTGATGTTTCAAATAAATTAAACACTTAAAACCTTGCAATCCCTTAAAAAAACTAAAAATAATAATTTGTGGCAAAAAATGGAAGCACAAACCAATATGGAAAAAGAATTTCATTTTTAAGAATTTGACGTAAATCTTTTAATACCAAGCGAATATGACTTTCAATTGTTTTTTCAGAAATGTTTAATTTTTGAGCTATTTCTTTATACGATAAGCCTTCCTCACGACTTAATAAATAAATTTCTTGCCTTTTTTTTGGTAATTTTATAACATATTTATCAATCCGCTGTTTCATATCGGCAAGAATGATGTCGTTTTCTGTTTTGTCATAAATTTGGTCTAAATGCGCTCTAAGATGCTCTTTATAAGCCTCTTCGTTTAGTTTCTTACGGTGTTTATTGAAAATAGAATTTTTTGCAATGGTAAATAAAAATGAGCTAAATGATTGTTCGGAATTTAATGTTTTACGTATTTCCCAAATTTTTGTAAAAATATCTTGCACTAAACTTTCTGCATTTTCTTTATTTTTTAAGTATTTTAATGCAAACCAATAGAGCCTTTTCCCGTATTTAAAATACAGATTCTCAAAAGCTTTGCTATCATCTTGCTTTAATCTTTCTAATAAGAAAAAATCGTTTTCTTCGTTTTTATTTTCCAAATTTTTATTTTCAAATTTTAGTGATATTTTGCATATTAAGAAAACAAAAATATTGAAAATGATTTAATATATAATCTATTTTTTTTATAAAAATTTATTTTTTTTTCTTTGTATTTGAATTTTTATAATAAATAGATATTTCGGTTTAAAAAATGGGATAAATATTTATTTTTTTACTCAAAAGTTCCTTTCTTTAGTAATATATTTTTATCCATCAATTGAATGCCTTTTGCAAAAACGCTGTTAATGCTGAAATCGGAATTTAAAATAACCAAATCAGCATCTTTTCCTATTTCAATTTTTCCCTTTTTATTTAATTTCAAAATTTGTGCTGGTGTTGAAGTAACAACTTTAAGAGCAATTTCAAGTGGTATTTTTTCTGTTAAAACAGTATCACGAAGTTCATCAAAAATTGACTTGGGTAAACCCATTTCAAGTCGGCGCAAATTTCCATTTTCATCAAAATCGGGAAGCGAACCAATAGCATCGGAAGTCATGCAAATATGTTCTATTGGAATGTTGGCTTGTAATAATTCTGCTATTGCTTTAGATGGTTTTACCTCATAATCAGCAAAATAGGGGTAAGACGAAGCGGTTAAATCGATATAACCTTTTTTAGCATAAATCTTCGCATCTTCAAAAATGTAATCATTTCTATTACAGTGAGTTGGCAAAAATTGTTTATAGGTTAATTCACTTTTTTCAACTGCCTGAATGATAGGAAGAAAGGGGTTTTTGGCATCGCCCATGTGAATGTTTGCAATGCCCGCTTTTCCCCCCAACATGCCACCAACACGGGCTTGTGATACCAAGCGAATTAGCTCATCTATTGTTGGACAAGAACTTCGGTGGTCTGAAAGGGCTATTTCGCCAATGCCTATTACTTCTTCGATTAGTGCAAGGTCTTTGGCTATATCGCCCGTAATTGTTGGGGTTGGAACTTGATAAGAGCCCGTATAAATCCAAGCCGAAACACCTTCTGCTCTAAGAGCCTTAGCTTTCATCAAAACGCTTATGGGTGAGCGAGTTATGCCGTCAGTACCTAAGCAACCGACAACTGTAGTAACACCACCCGTAATCATCTGACTGAGTTGAAGTTCTGGTGTTCTGCTTGCAGGTCCGCCTTCACCACCTGCGCCCGCAATGTGAACATGTGCGTCTATCAGTCCCGGAATTAAGATTTTCCCCTTTGCATCATAAACTTTTACTTCAAATTCCTTGAGATAACTACTTGTTATTTTGTCTTTTATAGCAATTATACTTTCGTTTGAAATTAAAATATCTTTTTTGCCTATGTACGTAGGTGAGTAAACTTCTGCATTGGTTATCAGTAACATAACTTTTTAGTTTTAGCGAATAAAAATTTTTTTTGTTTCAGAAATTTTATTATTTTCTGTTTTTAGATGAATTAAAAAAATACCGGAATATGTATTAAAAAATGAATATTCAAAATTACCTGAAAATTTATTTTTATACACTTCATTTCCCAATAAATTATAAATTTTTATTTCATAGTTTAGTTCATTAGAAAAAATTTTCAGGTTATTTTTTTGAACTTCAATTTGAAAATAATTATCTTGGTGTTCAAGTTGTGGTATATTCGATGTAATTTTCACAGAATCTCCAACTTGGTACGGTTTGCTTTTATCAATAACAGAAAGCATAAGATGTTCAAAACCTGCAAAATGGGGAGGATTATCTTGTCCGTCTCCATAAGCAGTTTGCACTGAAAAACCTGATTTTGTATTTTTATTTTTTAGTACAAGAACAGGAGATTGACCTCCAGCAATAATATAAGGTATTTTCTGTGCATTGGGGCTGTATTTAATGTAATTGTTTTTGTAAAGCCAAATTCCGTAAGTTAAGTTGCTGTATATCATAGAATAAGGAAGAGCCGATGCCGTATTTTCATAATAGTCGGAATTTTTATAAAGATTTGGCATTATAACTGTGGTTTTCAATAAATTGAGACCTTCTTTAAGAATTATTTCACCATAATAGGCTGCATCTGGGGTTAAATAATTTTCTATAACTGTTTTTCCTACAAAACGGCTATTGTCGCCAACAAAACCACTTATCATGTTGCTTTCAAATAGTTTAGCTTTTAATAAAATGCCGTTTGCTGTAGCAAAAAAATTAAATAATTCGGTATAGGAATTGCTAATAAAAAGTATTTTTTTTGCATTTTGAATTGCTGTTGTTAAATTTACATTTACAGCATTGTTAGAAGTTGCAGAAAAGACATTAACATTGTTCGCTCCTAAGGTATTAAGTGCTGATTTATAACTATTTGCAAGGGTTTGGTCATTTCCGGTAAGAATCAAAATCGGCATTGAAACTTGACCGGATTGAGTAGCAAAATCGTTCAAAAAATCGGTATTTTCCGATAAATAATCGCTTCCGCTGGCTAAAATTGTGTAATTTCCATTTTCTTTTTTTATTTCAGGATTAGAATTTTGCGAAAAACCAGAAATTTCTCCGGTGTTAAAATTGTATGTGCAATTTTGTAATAATTGTGCAACATGCACAGAATCAGCTAATAATTTAGTTTCATTTAAAGTAAAAGTATTTTCGCTGAATGCTTTATAAATATTGACGCTTCCAATCCCGTAAACAGTTCCAAGCCCGTTCGCGTCGATGCTCATGGCTGTCATTTCGTCCACTCCAAGCCCTGTAATTTGTTCATTTTTATTTAGTTGCCAATTCGCCATGAAAGCCAAAAGCCTTCCAAAACGTGCGCGAATGGTAAAATGTGTGTCGAAAATGTAGTCGGGAAAAATAGACAGAAAGTCATTAGCCAAAGTTATATCAGAGTTATTGGGGTTTTGTAATGCTGATTCCGGCAATGCAGAATTGTTCTGAGCAGTATAAATTACTTCCGATAACACCGCCAAACCCGCTGATGTTCCGCAAATTACGCCACCTTGATTAAATTTATCAGCTATTGCTTTTTGTGTTTTTGTACCTTTGTAGATATTGTAATAATTGTACTGGTCGCCTCCTTTTAAAAAAAGGACATCGTAACTCATTAAATTGTCGTAGGTGCTTTGTAAATCAGCTACTTCCTTAGTACTAATATCAAAATTTTGTGCCGAAACAGCTCCACATTTATTTACAAAATAATCCGGTAGCCAAGAGGTGGAACTTCCGAAAGCAATGAGAGCTACTTTTTTGTTAGTTGATTGATTAACAGCCCATTGATAAGCTTTACTATTCCAACTATTCGGTGTATCTTTTTCAGAACCGCCGCCGATTAGTAAAAGTTTTCCTGTTTGTGCAAGCGAAAAAAAATGAGTAAAAGTTATAAAAAATAATAAGAATAAATTTTTCATAAATAAAAAGATAAATAATTTTTTTTAAAAATACAAAATTAATAAAAAAAGCCGTTTTGAGAATAAAAAGTTTGAAAATTTAAAATTTACAGCATAATTTGAATTGATTTTTTTACTTTTTATAGCTCAAAAACAGCTTTTACAAAGATTTGCTAAAATTAATTTTAACCAAAATTATTTTATTACTACTTTTATGTCGTCAATACCAAGTTCATCGCCTCCCGGAGCGGGTGTCATTAAACGGAAAGCAATGTAAACTTTTTTGCCTTTAAATTCCGATAAATCAACCTCATACGATTGTGGTCCATTGCCCGGAGTAGAGGCAGCAGTTCCAGCAGTTTCTTGTTCGACCGACTTGATTAGTTTTCCGGTAACTGCTTTACAACCAGCTACATCTTGAGTGGTAGTTGAAACATAAACTTCATAATCGTCTAAGAAATTACCTGAACTGGTTAAAGACATCGATTTCCATGATAAAAACGTTTTGTCCACAATGTCAAGTCCGGGTAAAATCATCCAGTCGTCTGCTGAAATTTGGTCGTCGGCGTTCCATGAAGTTGCTCCGGCTACAATGCTTCCGGCTGTTCCAAAACGTGTGCTTTTGTAAACTTTCCAAGCTTTGTCGAAAAATTCGGCATCGTTTGCAGGCGTATTGTCGTTGTTTACAATTACCCATGTTGAAGGTAAATTGTCGCCATCGGGGTTAAAATCTTCAAAGTCTTCCGAAAAAAGTTCGCCTGATTTGATGGTAATTTCCAACTTAAATTCGGCGGGTTTTGCAGACGAAGTAATGGTAAGTTTTACGGTAAAAGTTCCGGTGGCAGAATATGTGTGAACCGGAGATTTTTCGTTTGAGATGGCACTTCCATCACCAAAATCCCATGCGTAAGTTGGCGTTCCGGCGGTTGTTGGAATAACCGATTCGTCAGTAAAGGTAACTTGCGAAGGAGCTGTAAAATCGTTGTTTGAAGTAGCTGAAAACTTGGCTACAACGCTGGCTTCAGGTACTTCTTCTTCTTTATCGCAACTTGAAATTGCAAAAATCATTGCTAAACTTATAAAAAAGCTGATAATAATTGTTTTTTTCATAACAAATTTTAAAAATTGGGTTAGTAAATGAGGCTTTTTTTGTTTTTTTTGTAAAAAAAGCCAATTGTTTGATTTTTTTTATTGAAATTTTATGTTAAACTTGTTTAAATTGCATCGTTTGTGTCAATTTCCGACTGTGGAATTGGAAAAAACCAATTGGCTTCTTTTAACGTTCCAATATCGGGTAAAACTTGATTGATGCGTTCTGTTCTGCGTAAATCAAAAAGGCGGTTTCCTTCAAAAGCCAACTCTAAATTGCGTTCTTTTTCAACAGCCAAGCGGAATTGAGCTTGATTTGTGAGCGTTGTAGAGGTCAAATCGGGCAAACCGGCTCTATTTCTAATTGTATTTAAAGCATCGAAAGCTGTGCCATCGGCAACATAACCATTTTCATTAAGTGCTTCAGCTTTAATGAGATACATTTCTGCCAAGCGAAGAAGAATAATGTTGTCTTTTCGAGTAACATTATCGAGGTATTTAGCACAATACCAGTCATTTCCCTTGCCGCCTATGTAATAGCGAACGGTTGCATCTTTGCGGAGGTCGCCCGTTTCAAAATCGTTGGCAATGGTCTGCGTGCGGGCTGCATCTTTCCATGCTGCCACTTCAAAACGACCGTCGGCAGTGAGCCAATCGTTCATCAAATTTGAAGCATCTTGCGAATTGGAAAAATCAATTTGAAAAATGATTTCGTTGCTGTTTTTATTTTCATCATAAATGTCGCCATAATTGTCCATTTCTAATTGGTAACCTAAAGCAATTACTTCATTGGCTTTTGTAACTGCTTGATTCCAATTCTTTTGATACAAATAAACTTTTGCTAAAAGAGCTTTTACTGCGCCTTCGCTGGCAAAAGCTGAATTGCCGCGTCCTTGCCCTTGAAAAACAAGTTCTGCTTTTTGCAAATCGTTGATTATTAAAGCATAAATCTCACTTTCGGGCGAAATCGGAATGTTTAAAATTTCGGGGCTTGCGTCGGAAACCGACTTGATTCTTTTTGGAACCGCCCCGAAATACCTAACTAAGTAATCGTAAATAAATAACATTTACATCTTACTTTGTTTTTGGTCGAAT
>DYNA01000081.1 GCA_020721325.1 Paludibacter propionicigenes | reverse complement strand
TTTGTACCAACCGGACTTTTTGCTTATTGGCCCTTCGATGGCAATCCAAACGATGCAGTAGGAAGTTTTGACCCATCTTCTAATCAAATTGTTTCGATTACTTACGGTGCTGACCGCAAAGGTGGAGCAAATGGTGCAGCCGTTTTCAATGGCGACAACAGTATTATCGAAATTTCAAACGGTAGTCCGTTGATTAACGCAACCCATTTTACTATTAGTTTTTGGGTAAAAACCAATTCTACTCACGATGCTGGTCATTTTGTATTTGGTTTAGGTGCTTACTATGGTATTCAATACGAAATTTTTGGCGGTTACGATGGCAGCAAATTTGCTATTCAATACGATACCGAAGATGCTACAGGTGCTGATAAAAACGTAGGCGAAGATATGTGGTTTCCTTCATTGGCTACCGACAACACAAACGGCGGCTGGCAAGGTATTACTTATGCTAAAAGTTTAACTGCCGAACAAATGATTGCTAAATTGAAAGACAATTGGTATCATGTTGTTTATACTTATGATGGCACTTCAAAAGAAGGCACACTTTATTATGACGGCGTTAAAATGAAAAGCTTTGACTTCGATTTGTGGCCTGCTGGTGATGATAAAACGAGAGTTACAGGAATTGAATATGCTGGAGCTGAGCCTGATGTAAAAAACGAATTGGCTTTTGGTTTTATTCAATCGCGCGGCGGTACTATGTGGGACGCTGAAGGTTGGGGTGGTTACGAATTTGCAACAGCAAACCACTTCAAAGGTTCTTTGGACGAATTCCGTATCTTCCACAAAGCCCTTACTGCTCAAGAAATTACATTGCTTTACAATTCCGAAAAAGGAAACTAAAATTTTGATTGTTTGATAGTTATATTATAAACGGTAGCTTTGCCAAAGTTTAAAACTTTGGTAAAGCTTTAATTGCAAAGCAATTACATAAAACAAAACCTCAAATTATAACCGTTTAAAGTATAAATTGTAGCTTGCCCTTTTTGTTTGCACAAATGGCAATTTGAAAAAAGGGTAAGCTCAATTGAAACTCAAAATTTTTTTTTCAAAAAAAATTAATTCGCTCATTTTTTTATCTTAAAATTTTTTTTTAAGAAAGTTTTTTTTTTCTTTTTTATAATAATTTTTTTTATAAAAAAATAGGCGAATTATTTATTTTTTTATCGAAAATAATTTATTTTTATTTAAATTGTATCAATTACATTAAAACACCTACTAATTTTTTATCTATATTATACTCAAGTTTATTTAGTTTGAAAGGAGAATAAAAAACAAACATTTTATAAAAGAAAAATTTGCTACCAAAATAATTTTAAATAATTTTTTTAAAAAAATAATAGTGCTAACATTTCAAAACAATTTTTTTATGAAAAATAAAAATTTACTCTTTATTATTTTAATGTTTTTACTATCCGTATTTTCATTAAAAATGTATTCGCAAATTGCCGATAACCCTTCGGCAGCGAGCGTTTTGGGACAAACCGATATGGTTTCAAAACTTTCGGGAACTTCGGCAACTGCATTAAAAGGTCCGAACGGAGTAGCCGTTGACCCAAATACCGGAAAAGTTTTTGTTGTAGATAGAAGTAATCACCGAGTTTTGCGTTACGCTTCCGAGCAAGCTCTTGCGAATGGTGCAACTGCCGAAGCTGTTTTCGGGCAACCCGATTTTACAACTGCTACTTCCGGTTTGGCAGCCAATAAAATGAACAATCCTATTGGTGTAACAATTTCATATACAGGTACAATGTGGATTTCCGATTTTTCGAACAACCGCATTTTGCGTTTCGATAATGCTTCGGCAAAAGAAAGTGGAGCTGATGCCGATGGTGTTTTGGGACAAGCCGATTTTACCTCAAATTTAAGTACAACAGCACAAAATATAACAGGCGGACCGGTAGGAATAGCATTGGATTTACAAGGAAACCTTTGGATTTCTGAATTTAATAAACACCGTGTTACTCGCTACGACAATGCTGCTGCAAAAGCCAACGGCGCAAATGCCGATGCGGTTTTTGGTCAAGCCGATTTTACTACCTCAGCCTCAGCTACTTCGGCTACCGGTATGAAAAGCCCCAACAGCGTTTACGTGGACAGACAAGGCAGACTTTGGGTAGCTGATAACGGTAATTTTAGAGTTTTACGTTTCGACAATGCTTTGACGAAAGCCAATGGAGCTGCGGCAGACGGCGTTTTGGGACAGACCGATTTTACAACGGCTGTTTCGGCAGTTACGCGCAGTGGATTTTCATCTTTACGCTTTGTAGCGGGCGATGCCAGCGGACGACTTTTTGTAATTCAAGAGGCAAGCAACCGAATTACGATTTACGAAAATGCAGCCTCAAAAGCCAACGGTGCCGATGCCGATTTTATCTGGGGACAAGCCGATTACACAACCGGAACGGCAGCAAATCCGCCAACAGACAAAAGTTTTAACACACCGCGTGCCATGTGGATTGACGAGTTAAACAGTCGTGTTTGGGTAGCGGATTACAATAACAATCGGGTTTTGCGTTTTGTTGTAAATTATCCCAAAATTGAAGTGAACGACAACCCTTCGGCAGCGAGCGTTTTGGGACAAACCGATATGGTTTCAAAACTTTCGGGAACTTCGGCAACTGCATTAAAAGGTCCGAACGGAGTAGCCGTTGACCCAAATACCGGAAAAGTTTTTGTTGTAGATAGAAGTAATCACCGAGTTTTGCGTTACGCTTCCGAGCAAGCTCTTGCGAATGGTGCAACTGCCGAAGCTGTTTTCGGGCAACCCGATTTTACAACTGCTACTTCCGGTTTGGCAGCCAATAAAATGAACAATCCTATTGGTGTAACAATTTCATATACAGGTACAATGTGGATTTCCGATTTTTCGAACAACCGCATTTTGCGTTTCGATAATGCTTCGGCAAAAGAAAGTGGAGCTGATGCCGATGGTGTTTTGGGACAAGCCGATTTTACCTCAAATTTAAGTACAACAGCACAAAATATAACAGGCGGACCGGTAGGAATAGCATTGGATTTACAAGGAAACCTTTGGATTTCTGAATTTAATAAACACCGTGTTACTCGCTACGACAATGCTGCTGCAAAAGCCAACGGCGCAAATGCCGATGCGGTTTTTGGTCAAGCCGATTTTACTACCTCAGCCTCAGCTACTTCGGCTACCGGTATGAAAAGCCCCAACAGCGTTTACGTGGACAGACAAGGCAGACTTTGGGTAGCTGATAACGGTAATTTTAGAGTTTTACGTTTCGACAATGCTTTGACGAAAGCCAATGGAGCTGCGGCAGACGGCGTTTTGGGACAGACCGATTTTACAACGGCTGTTTCGGCAGTTACGCGCAGTGGATTTTCATCTTTACGCTTTGTAGCGGGCGATGCCAGCGGACGACTTTTTGTAATTCAAGAGGCAAGCAACCGAATTACGATTTACGAAAATGCAGCCTCAAAAGCCAACGGTGCCGATGCCGATTTTATCTGGGGACAAGCCGATTACACAACCGGAACGGCAGCAAATCCGCCAACAGACAAAAGTTTTAACACACCGCGTGCCATGTGGATTGACGAGTTAAACAGTCGTGTTTGGGTAGCGGATTACAATAACAATCGGGTTTTGCGTTTCAACGCCAGTGTTGTAGTTGAGCCAAGTCTTGAATTGACTTCGCCTGTTGGAAGTGAAGAATGGGCGCAAAATGTGATGCACCCGATTACTTGGACAAGTAATTTGGTAACAAACGTAAAAGCCGAATACTCAGCCGATAACGGTCAAAATTGGACAGATTTGGCAACTGTAGCTGCTGACGAGAAAAAATACGAATGGGCAACCAATGTGGATTTAACTACGCAAGCACTTATTCGCATTTCTGATGCTGATAACGCTTCCAGAAACGATGTAAGTGGTTTATTTTCAATTGTTCCAAAAACTTCCGACATCACTTTGATTTCGCCAAATGGTTACCAAAAGTGGCAAGCCGATGCAAATAAAAAAATTATGTTTTCTGTATTGAATGTGGACAAAGTTAAAATCGAATATTCTTTGAATAATGGCACCGATTGGACTGTAATTGCAGCCGAACACGCCACTTCAACGGGTGAATACGTTTGGAAAGTGCCTTCAACCCTTTCAAAACAATGTTTGATTAAACTTTCTGATGTTTCAAATGCCAATTTGAGCGTTCAAAGTTCAAATTCTTTTGAAATTATTGAAGCCGAAGTGCCAAATCAAGATTATATCTTCTTTGCAGACAGTCCAACGCCTGTTTTTTATGATGCCAGTTGGGGTTTTGCTAATTCGCCAAGTACTTTGGAACATCTCAATTCAAAATTTCCGGTTACAACCGACTTTTCTTTGGTTGGAAATTATTCGTTGAAATTGAATTGGAAATCCGTTACCGGAGGCAATTGGGCGATGGCTGTTGCAAGTATGGGCTGGGTAGGAAAAGACATGAGCATAAAAGATACCGTTTATTTTGATGTATTTTCGGAAAGTAATGTGGTAATAGCTGATATGCCGAAAATCTATTTTGAAGATTTATCCAACCAAAAAACCGGAAAAATTTCTTATTCCGCTTTTGGAAAAAACATTGAGGCAAACAAATGGAACAAAGTAAAAATACCGGTTCAATTATTCAGAGACAATGTAGGAACAGCCGATTTAACTCGCGTAAAAACTATTTTCTTTGAACAAGATGCCAGCGATAATGCTCAACATACTTTGTATTTAGACAACATTCGTGCTTGGGGCGAAAAAGTAATTGATGGCACGCAAAGCAATGTTTATGTGGTAGTTGGCTCTTCAACTGCAGCCGGAACGGGTGCAACCGTTGCCGATAGTGCTTGGGTAGGTCGTTTCAGAAAATATGTAAACGAGCTTGATGCTGAGGCACATGTAGTAAATTTGGCTGTTGGCGGTTTTACCACTTACGATGTAATGCCTTCAACATTCATTCAACCTGCCGGACGTCCTGCACCAAAAACCAATAACAACATAACGTATGCCCTTTCGTACAACCCAAAATTGATTATTCTCAACTTGCCAAGTAACGATGCCAATATGGGTTATACTTATGAAGAACAAACTGCTAATTTTCAAGCTCTTTCGGCGTATGCAGCTCAATACAATGTGCCTTTGTACGTTACAACCACACAGCCGCGAAATTTTACCGAAGAAGCCAAGCGCAACAGTTTAATGCAAGTAAGAGATTATATTACAAATACTTACGGAGCTAACGCCATAGATGCTTGGACTACTTTGGCTCAAACTAACGGTTACATCGAAACCATTTACGATTCGGGCGATGGTATTCATTTAAACAACAAAGGTCATAAATTGTTGTATCAGAGAGTAATAGGTGTTGTGCCGGTTATTTCAACCGATATTGATAATTCAGACGGTAAAACCGGAACCATTTTACATCAAAACTTTCCAAATCCATTTAACGAAAATACTTCTTTTTCTTTTAATTTGGAAAAATCGGCTAAAGTAGAAATTGAAATTTTTGATGTAGTGGGAAATAAAGTTCAAATAATTGGTAATGATACTTTTACAGAAGGAAAACACCAATTGATTTGGAATGCAGAAAGTTTTAGCTCAGGAATTTATTTTTCAAAAATGAAAATTGATGGAAAAGAAATTGGAGAAGAAATAAAAATGCTTTTGATTAAATAATGTGGTAAATTGAATGCTCTTCGAGTGTCTGAAAGCGACCTCGAAGAGTTTTATTTTTTTTAATTTATTTATTTGTAAAAAAATGATAAAATGTTGAAAATTAGAAAATTAGTTTTTACGGTTTTGCTTGGAATTTTAAGCATATTTTTCTTGGCTTGTGATAAAGAATCCACTGATATTGGAACAATTCAGGTGTTGAGCCTTAAATCGGGCGATTTTAAACTGGATTTTACAAACTCCGATTTGAATGTAAATATTCCGGTGCAAACTGATTTTATCATTCGTTTTACAGCCGTGCTTGATACAAATACGGTGAGAAAAAATATAAAACTGTATGAAGGGAATACAGAAATTAATTTGGTATTTTCAAATGCCAGTGATTTACGAACTGTAACGATTAAACCTGTTTCTTCTTTAAAAAATAATACGGTATATATTTTGACTTTTTCAGAAGGAATAAAAGGTGAAAATGGAGAAGAATTTAAAGCTATTCAGTTGAATTTCAAAACAATATTGAATAATTTAACGATTTCAAATTTAAAAATTGATAACAATACTTATAATCTGGGTGTAAAACCTCAAAATGTTAAATTACAGCCCGATATACAAATTACTTTTTCTGAACCGCTTAATCCGGCTACCATTTCTTCCGAAACTGTGAGAATGGTCAATGCTTTCGGGCAAACAGTTAATCTAAATTATTCATTTTCAGAGGATAATAAGGTGCTTACTCTTCAAGTGCCAACGCCTTTGGTGCATCTTTCAAAACATTATTTATCACTTTATTCCGATATAAAAGGGGCAAATGGTGAAGGTTTTACGACAGTTACCATTCAGTTTTATTCCGAAATTGACTTAACACCCAAATATCCGGTTATTTCTGATAATGAATTACTTACAAAAGTACAACAGCATACATTCAAGTATTTCTATGATTTTGCACATTCTAATAGCGGAATGGCACGTGAGCGAAACTCATCTGGCGATTTGGTTACTATTGGAGGCAGTGGTTTTGGAGTAATGGCACTCATTGTAGGCATCGAACGAAACTTTATTACACGCTCGCAAGGCATTACACGCTTAGAAAAAATAGTAGGTTACTTAGAAACAGCCGACCGATTTCATGGTGCTTGGGGGCATTGGTACAATGGCAATACCGGAAAACTTATTCCTTTCAGCACGAGCGACAACGGAGGCGACATTGTAGAAACTTCCTTCATGGCTCAGGGCTTAATGACTGTACGTCAATATCTCAATGCCAACGATACACAAGAAAATAATCTTAGAACACGCATCACCAACTTATTGAATGCCATTGAATGGAGCTGGTATAACCACGACAATCAAAATATGCTTTCGTGGCACTGGTCGCCTACCGTTGGGTGGGCTATGAATATGCACATTAGAGGCTACAGCGAGGCTTTGATTTCGTATGTAATGGCTGCAAGTTCAACTACTTATGGCATCGAACCGATAGTTTATACCAACGGTTGGGCTGGAACTTCGTATTTTAAAAACGGAAAAACTTTTTACGGCTATCTTTTGCCTTTGGGCTTCGACTACGGTGGTCCTTTGTTTTTTGCTCATTATTCGTTCTTAGGACTCGACCCGCGCACGCTTTCCGATACTTATGCAAATTATTGGCAACAAAATGTAAATCATACACTTATAAATCGGGCGCATTGTGTTGCTAATACCAAAAATTTTGTCGGTTACAGCCAAAAATGTTGGGGTTTGACGGCATCTGACGACAATACGGGCTATGGCGTACACGAACCAACACGCGACATTGGCGTTATTTCTCCTACCGCAGCACTTTCTTCAATGCCTTATACTCCAACTGAATCACTCGAAGTAATCAAGTTTTTATATTATACTTTGGGCGACCGTGTTTGGGGCGAATATGGTTTTTATGATGCCTTTAATGCTACCGAAGGTTGGTGGGGGAAATCGTATTTAGCCATCGACCAAGGTCCGATTATAGTTATGCTCGAAAATCATAGAACCGGATTGCTTTGGGACTTGTTTATGTCATCTCCCGAAATTCAAAGCGGATTAAATAAACTCGGATTTTCTTTTGATTTGCGAAGAAGAAAATAATTTTTAAATATTTTTGTATTTTTTTATAAAAAAAATTATAAAATTTTATAAAATATATAAAAAAATGTATTTTTTTTATAAAAAATAATTGAATATAAAAGAATCGTAAAAAAAATTCAAGAAAATGAAAAGGATAAAAAATATAAGCATAATCTTGCTTTTTTTGCTGTTGGGTTGCAATACCGCAAAAGAGCAAATTGAAGACAATCTTGCGAAAGAACCGCACAAACAAATTTCTGACGATTCTTTGCTTAATTTAGTGCAATATCGTAGTTTTCAATACTTTTGGGAAGGTGCAGAACCTAATTCAGGAATGGCACGTGAGCGTATTCATTTGGACAATGTTTATCCCGAAAATGACCAAAATGTAGTAACTACGGGCGGAACGGGTTTTGGTGTAATGGCTATTTTGGTGGGGATTGAGCGCAAATTTATTTCTCGTCAAGAAGGTTTTAAACATTTGTTGAAAATAGTTGATTTTTTAGAGAAAGCCGAGCGTTTTCATGGTGTTTGGTCGCATTGGATTTATGGCGAAACCGGAAAAGTGAAACCTTTTAGCATCAAAGACAATGGTGCCGATGCTGTTGAATCTGCTTTTTTAATGCAAGGCTTATTGACTGTGCGCCAGTATTTTAAAGCTGGGAATGAACAGGAAAAGCAATTGGCTGCTAAAATTGACAAACTTTGGAAAGAAATGCAGTGGAATTGGTTTACGCAAGGCGGGAAATCTGTTTTGTATTGGCATTGGTCGCCTGATTTTGATTGGGAAATGAATTTTCCCATACAAGGTTACAATGAGTGCCTGATTTACTACGTGTTAGCTGCTTCTTCGCCAACTTATTCTATTGCTGCCGATGCGTATCATAAAGGTTGGGCGAGAAATGGTTCAATTACCAGTCAATCAGAAGCTTATAAGCTGAAATTAGGATTAAAACACAATGGAACCGACCAGTTGGGAGGTCCTTTGTTTTGGGCGCATTATTCGTTTTTGGGGCTTGACCCCAGAAAGTTAAGAGACAATTATGTAGATTATTGGCAACATAATAAAAATCATACACTTATAAATTATAATTGGTGTGTTGAAAATCCGTTAAAATATAAAGGTTATAGTGAAAATTGTTGGGGTTTAACTGCCTCATATTCAATGATTGGCTACGCCGCTCATGCACCCGGAAACGATAAGGATTTAGGTGTTATTTCGCCAACTGCTGCACTTTCTTCATTTCCATATACGCCGGACGAATCGATGAAGGCGTTAAAATATTTTTACTACAATTTAGGCGATAAAATCTGGGGAAAATATGGTTTTTATGATGCTTTTTCGGAGCAAAGTAATTGGTATCCAAAACATTACTTGGCTATCGACCAAGGTCCGATTGTGGTTATGATTGAAAATTATAGAACAGGTTTGCTTTGGAATTTATTTATGTCGGCTCCCGAAATTCAGCAAGGATTGACTAAGTTAGGTTATAAATATTAGTATTATTTTTTTAATATTTTGTAAATTTATTTTATTTTTTTATAAAAAAATTTGATGTAATGAAAATTAAAAAACAAACAACATTATTAATCATTTTTTCCATTCTTTTTTCTTTTGGTTGCAACCAAAAAACGGTAAAAAATGAAGTGAACATAGATAAAAAAGTAGATTCAGTTCTAAAATTGATGACTTTGGAAGAAAAAATCGGACAATTATCGCTTTTTACAAGCGATATGGACCAAACCGGTGCTTTTATTCGCAAAGAATATCAAGAAGATATTAAAAAAGGGCGTGTTGGAGCTATTTTTAATGCTTATGGAGCAGCTTACACCCGAAAATTGCAAGAGATGGCTATGAATACACGCATGAAAATACCATTATTGTTTGGTTATGATGTGATTCATGGTCATCGAACAATATTTCCGGTGCCTCTTGCCGAAGCTGCAAGTTGGGATTTGGCTGCCATAGAACTTTCGGCGCGAGTTGCTGCAACCGAAGCTGCCGCCGAAGGCTTGCACTGGACTTTTGCGCCTATGTGCGACATAGCCCGCGACCCGCGTTGGGGTAGGGTAGTGGAAGGTGCAGGCGAGGACACTTATTTAGGCAGTTTGATAGCACAAGCCAGAGTTAAAGGCTTTCAAGGCAACGACTTAGCTGCTACAAATACGGTTGCGGCATGTGTAAAACATTTTGCGGCTTACGGTGCTGCACAAGCCGGACGCGACTACCATAGCGTAGATATGTCGGAACGCATGTTGCGCGAGGTGTATCTTCCTCCATATCAGGCTGCTATCGACGCCGGAGCGGTTACGGTGATGACTTCTTTTAACGATTTAAACGGCATTCCGGCTACGGCAAATCGTTTTTTAATGACCGATATTCTTCGCAATGAATGGAATTTCAAGGGTTTTGTTGTTACCGATTATACTTCTATAATGGAATTGATGTTTCACGGAGTGGCTGCCGATACAGCGCAAGCCTCTGAGCTTTCGATACTTGCGGGTGTGGATATGGATATGCAATCGGGTTTTTATAATCAAGAACTTGAAAATTTAGTTAAAACGGGCAAGGTTACCGAAAGTGCTATTGATGAGGCTGTTAAAAGAATTTTGAGAGTTAAATTTCAATTGGGTTTGTTTGAAAATCCTTACAAATATTGCAACGAAGAGCTTGAAAAAGAAACACTTATGAAGCCCGAGTTTTTAGAATCTGCAAGAGATGTTGCAAGGAAATCGATTGTTTTGCTTAAAAATGAAAATGGTATTTTACCAATAAATAAACAGGTAAAAAGTATTGCTGTGATTGGTCCATTTGCCGATAACAAAAGAGATTTGATAGGAAGTTGGTCGGCTGCCGGAAACTGGTCTAAATCAGTGAGTTTATTAGAAGGAATAAAAGCAAAACTTCCCGAAGCAAATGTTTTGTATGCTCGAGGTTCAAATATAGCAGACGATTCGACACAATTTTTTGCAGAAGCTGTAAATATTGCAAAAAAAGCTGATATTGTGATACTTGCATTGGGCGAAGCCGCCTATATGACTGGCGAAGCTGCCAGCCGTTCCAGTTTGGATTTACCGGGCGTTCAGATGCAATTGGCTCAAAAAATTTACGAAACCGGCAAACCGATTGCAGTTGTTCTTATGAATGGCAGACCTCTGACAATCAATTGGTTAAATGAAAAAGTGCCTGCTATTTTAGAAACTTGGTTTTTAGGTACACAAGCCGGAAATGCCATAGCTGACGTGCTTTTTGGCGATTACAATCCTTCCGGTAAATTGCCAATTACTTTTCCGCGTGCAGTTGGCCAAATTCCAATTCATTACAACATGAAAAATACCGGTCGCCCCATGGATCCGAACAATAAATACAGCTCTAAGTATTTGGATATTAGCAATGAACCACTTTATCCGTTTGGTTTTGGATTAAGTTATACGCAATTTGAGTATGGCGAATTGAGTTTGAGTAAAAATGAAATATCGGAAAATGAAACATTAACCGTAAAAATTTCTATAAAAAATACCGGAAAATTTAAAGGTAAAGAAGTTGTGCAGTTATACATTCGTGATTTAGTGGCTTCTGTTTCAAGACCTGTAAAAGAATTAAAAGCATTTCAAAAAATTGAATTGGAAGCTGGAGAAAGTAAAATGTTAGAGTTCAAAATTTCTACCAAAGAACTTTCTTTTTATAAAGCCGATATGAGTTTTGGATATGAAAAAGGAGAATTTGAAATTCTGATAGGTGGAAATTCGCGCGATACGAAAAATGTTAAGTTTTTGTTGAAATAGTAGGTTGTAGTTTTAATGACAAAGCCAACTTTTGCAAGTTGGCTTTTTTTGTTTTAGTCTATTTTTTATTTTTTTCCTTTTTTTCTGTTTTTTCTTCTTTTACTTCTGTTTTTACTTTTCCATCTTCTTCAATAATAGTTGTTATTATTTTGGTTTTTCCATCATCTTCAATTTTTACTTCTTTATTTATTTTTTTTGTACCTTTTTCCGAATTATCATCTATCCAAATCATTTTTTGTTCTTCCGAATTATTAATTTCTTTTACTTCGGTATTTACGTTGCCATCGGCATCGGTTGTGGTGATTTTTATAATTTTTTTGTCGCCTTTTTCTTCAATATCCACGTCAGTTTTTATGTTTTTGTCCGATTTTTCATCTATCCAAATCACTTTTTTCTCTTGCTTGTTTTTAATTATTCGCTCTTCCGTTTTTCCGTCTTTTGTTTTGATTGTAACTTTTAAAACTTTTACCGAGTCATTTTTTTGTTCATCAAATTCTTTTAAAACCTCTACTTTTTCAATTGTCTCAAAATCAATTCCTTCAAATGGACTTGGAGGCATTGGAGGTCTTGCAAAAGAAAAATGATTGCCGTGTTCGTCGAAGTGAAAGTCGGGAGTGGAGTGGATAAATACTTTTTTTCTCATTAAGCTATCTTGCTCAATATCAGAAGTTATAAACATAAATTTTTCTTTCATTATGCTATCAATTCTCATGTCGATAATTGAAGTTTCGAGCATAATCGAATCGATGTTAATGATATTTCTTTGGGTATTCCATTGAAAAGTATCATCGTTTTTATCAATAAAAAAAGTTGTATCTTTTACTATTTTTTTTCCATTGATAATTTCCACTGTTTTTATTCTAACTTCTTTTTTATCATCATTTTGAGCAAAAGTTTGCTTTGATAAAAAAATAAAATTACCAAATAATAAAATGGCAATCATACTGAATTTTAAAAATAATTTTTTCATGACATTAATAGTTTTTAGTAAATACTTAATTTATAGATAATTAAATTTAGAAAATTGGTTATGTAGGTTTTAACAAATTTAAGAAGTTTTATTTGAGATTCATTTTTTTTTAAGTTAAAAAAAATTAAGTTCAGGGGCGTAAAGTGTTAAAAAAGAATAATTTAAACTTGAAAAATTTTAAACAAAAAACCTCAATAAAATTCTTTTTTATTGAGGTTTTCATTGTTTTTATGAAAAAATTATTTTTTCGCTTCGTACAAAATTTCAATTAATTGTGCCGGTTCATCTTCATTTGCACCGATTTGATGCACAATATTGAAAATAGTTGGGTATTTGAGCTGAATGAAATATAAATAGCGATAAATGGTGTTGATGGTCATTCCATCTTTTACCGCCGGATTTTTTCTTAAATTAGCCAAAATGATGTATTTTACTTTTTTCAATTTTAAGTCATTGAGTAAATCATCGGGGCTAATTGACGAAAAATCAACGCTTTCACCTTGTTTTAGATTGGTTTTTATGTAATCGAAAACTTCGGCATTTAGCGAGTAATAAACGCCATGTTCTTCGAGCATGCTCACAATTCCTTCCACACTATTCCACGGA
This sequence comes from Paludibacter propionicigenes, assembly GCA_020721325.1. GTDB lineage: Bacteria > Bacteroidota > Bacteroidia > Bacteroidales > JAIFNL01 > JAIFNL01. The sequence goes on along the minus strand of DYNA01000081.1, from coordinate 4,764 downwards.
ATTCGGTACAAACCGTATAAATAGTATTCTACGTCGTTGCCATTGGCATCTTTTTTCACGCCGTTTACATACGAATAATTCATTACGCGAAGTGCCGAAATAATTGTTGGAGGAACTCCTTTTTGTTCCAATTCGCGTAAGTTTACAGCTAAAACTTGTGCATCGCTGTTTTTCATTTTTTGCAAAGTTACTTCAACGGTTTCGGTTGGTATTCTAAAAATACCTACAAATTCTCTTCCTTTGCCATAAATGAATGATATTGAGGGCTTTCTGCAAGCAATTCCTACATTTTCCGGCACATTTTCGGCTGCCCATTGGCTCATTTGTATGTAATGTGCCCAATCGGGTGTAAAACCATATAACATATTGCCAGCCATGTTTTTAGATAAAACTTCGCGTGAAATTTTAGCTCTTTCGGTAGTACGAGCAAAACTCGAAAATAGTAAAATTAAGGCTAAAAGCATGGGTAAAAATTGCAAAAATTTTAATTTTTTCAGCGAACTTAGATAGTAAAGTGCTGAAAATAGAAATAAAATAACCATTGGCAAATAAGTTACGATAAATCGCCCTTGGTCCCAAGTTTTTTGTAAAACCAAAAAGGTAGCTCCAATTAAAGCCATCAAATAAATTCCCGTAAAAAGTAAATATTTGTTGCGCTTGAAAACCAAAATCAATGCCATGAGAAATAACCCGTAAGTAATTATAGTTAAGGAAGTTACATTGGGTTGGATGGTAACATCGGGGCGTAAACCAAACATCATATACAAATGCTTTGATAAATACAATTGTGAGTTATCAATTATTCGCATCATATAGCCCATAAAATCTTCTTTTCCTTCGGCTGCATTGTAGTAATTCTTTAATAATAAGCTGTTTGCTTGACTTTCAAATTGTGCACCTGCATCGTTCCAAAGCAATTTTTTTAAGGTTTGAAAAATTACATAAAATACTGAAAATGAAACAATTGAACTTATTAATGATAACCATTTTTTTTCTATTGCAAAATATAAAATAATTCCGGCAATAGCCACATAACCTATGCTTCGGGTTAAACCCATGAGAACCAGCAACAAGCCAAGCAAAAGGTATTGTTTGTAGTCTTTTTTTATTGAAAAAGTTTGATTTTCGGGCGAAATGAAATATTTAAAGAAAACCAAAAATAAAAGTGATTGGAGCATCATAAAAAATGCTTCGTTGTAGGTTTGGCTGGCAAAATAAAGCAAATATGCGTTTATTGAGCTTAAAATCAATGTAATAACCAACAAGGTGGCTGGTACATTTTTGCGAAAAGCAAAATAAAAAAATACGGTTTGAGCCAATATAAATACAAAAGAAACTAATTTTAAAGCAATTACATTGATTCCGAAAATTAACACGAACGGACTTAACACGATTGGATACAGAGGTCCTTGAAAATCAGGATATTCAAACTTATGAATAAATTCAGAAGCACGGATAATATACATGGCATCATCGCCCGTTAAGCTCACGCGTGCATCGAAAAGCATGGTAGCAAATAAAATTATTAATGCTAATGAACTGTAAAAGAATAGATTAAGTTTCTTTTCAAAAAAATTATCTAAACTTGAAAGCAAATCTTTTGGAGCTTCACTTTGTACAACTTTTGCTTTTTTTCCAATATTGTTTGGTATTGGAGTGTTTTTATTTTTCATATTTTTTTATCAAACTAATTTATTTCTTATATTTTTTTATTTAAAATTTAGCTTTGGGCAAAAGTTTATTCATCGTACATAAACATCGGGTCCCAAGGTGGCAAAAGTATGGATTTTTGTTTTAATATTTCAAGAATTTTTTCAGAAATGTATTTTTTATTTACCACCAAGCGAAACATATATTCGTCAAACCATTTGTCTGTCAATACGATATAGCCATCTGCACCGCTGGTTTTTCCCCACGAATTTTCTACCAACCATTTTGTTGGTTTGTCGTTGGCATCGGTGTCAAAGCCCACCAAAGCCATGCCGTGCGTGGAGCCGCTTTCGCGCGTGGCTATTCGCTCGGCTTTGTTCATGCCAAATTCTACGCCAAAAAGTGCCGAATAATCGTAAGTATTGAGGTCGGAACGTCCGGTTTCGTTGTTCAATTCTTTGCCTACATCGCATGAAAAATACATGGCATCGTTGGCTTTTATTGAGGCTTGCGCAAAATTTTTAATTTCTTCGATGGGCAAATTGATGTATTTCCAATTGATGCCTTCCATTACATTGCGGTCATTTTCAATCTCATAGAGTTTATAAAATTCGCGAGATGGGTCGTTCATGAGCATTACAAAATCTTCAAAATTTTGGTCTAAGGTTTCTTTTGCAAATTCTTTGGGAGTGTACTGTTTTTCAATTATTTCTCCTTGCGTGGTTTTGTAACGCCAAGTGAAATGGGTAGGTGGTTCGCCCAACGAAATGGCTAAAATTCGATAAATACTTTGTAAACTTTCGGTTTTTGCAGTTTGAAGGTTTTGTTTTTTAGAAATGGCTAATGCTCTCATTTTCAAGCCTTCTTCACGCAATTTTGTGTTGATGATGTGAATTAAAGGCGAAGTTTTTTCGCTTTGAAAAGTTTCCGGCATGGCGTCTTTGGGTGCCAAACCGTATTTTTTTACCAAGTTTACAAACGAATTCCAAACACCGCCGTCGCCTACCGGAGTGCTGAAAATGGTAACTACTTCGCGCGAATCCATTGGCAAATTAGCCGTTTTGATGGCTGTTTCGAGAAATAAATTTGACTTTTCCAAAATGTCCCAAAAATAAAGAAAGTTGGTAGAATATTCAAAACCCGAAAGGTTATATTTTTCTATCATTTTTGGACGCAAAACGTTCATGGAAGTAAACATCCAGCAACGCCCCGAACTTTTTTGGTTGGTGATTCCTTTTACGTTTACTTTGTATTTAACGTCTTCGTCGAGTTTTCCGTTTTTTTCGTTGGATAGGGCTAACTTCTTGATTTCGTTGCCGGTAACTGCATTAGTTATGGCACGTGTAGAAGGGTCGCTGTAATTGTATGCTTTTTTAATTTCTAAAAGCATTTCGGTTGAAATTCCTCCGGTTTGAGCATTTAAAAAATTCACAAAACTTAATGTTATTAATATGAGTTGTATTTTTTTCATTTTATTTTTTTAGAATTTTAATATTCTATTGTTAAATGGTTAAATTATTATATTTATTTAGTACAATTTTTTTATTAATTTAACCATTTAATTATTTAATTTTATAAATGGATAACTTCGCCGTGAGCTGCGGCTGCTGCTTCCATAATTGCCTCACTCATAGTCGGGTGCGGGTGAATGGTAGCTATAATTTCTTTTGCCGTAGCACCTTTTTTGCGAGCTAAAACTAATTCTCCAATCATTTCGGTAACGTTTTGACCTACCAAATGCGCTCCCAAAAGTAAATCGGTATTTGCATCGAAAATTAACTTTACAAAACCGTCATTATTTCCGGCAGCACTTGCCTTGCCGGAAGCGGTAAAAGGAAATTTGCCTATTTTGAGTTCGTAACCTGCTGCTTGTGCCGATTTTTCGGTCATTCCAACGGAGGCTACTTCGGGTGTGGTGTAGGTATTTGCAGGCACATTCATGTAATCAATCGGCTCTGGATTTAATCCGACTATTTTTTCTACACAAACGATGCCTTCTGCCGATGCTACATGCGCAAGTGCCTGACCGTGAACTATATCGCCTATGGCGTAAATGCCCGATACATTGGTTTCATAATACGGGTTTACTTTTATTTTACCTTTTTCAAGCTCAATGCCAAGTGCCTCAATTCCACTGTTTTCCAAATTTGGAGTTATTCCTACTGCTGAAAGCACCACATCGGCTTCTAATTCTACGTTTCCTTTTTTGGTTTTCACCGAAACTTTGCATTTTTCGCCCGAAATGTCCACTTTTTCAACCAACGATTCGAGCATGATTTCCATTTTTGCTTTTTTAAACGAGCGGGCTACTTGTTTAGAAATTTCTTCGTCTTCAAGTGGCAGAATATTAGGCATATACTCGATGAGCGTAACTTTTGTACCAATGGAATGATAGAAAAACGCAAATTCGCTTCCTATGGCACCCGAACCTACAACTATCATGCTATCAGGCTGTTGGCTCAAAGTCATGGCTTTGCGGTAACCGATAATTTTTTCGCCATCGATGGGCAAATTAGGCAAAATGCGCGAGCGCGCTCCGGTGGCTAAAATAATGTGAGCGGCAGAATAAATTTCTATTTCACCGTGTTCATTTTCTATTTCAACTTGCTTATTTTCAGTTAGTTTGCCGTTTCCTTTTATTACATCAATTTTATTTTTTTTGAAAAGATATTCTATTCCTTTGTTCATTTTTTCGGCAACACCACGGCTTCGATTGATAACAGCCGAAAAATCGATTTTTGGGTTCTCAATAGCTGTAATTCCGTAGTTTTGAGCGTGTTTTAAATAATTATATACTTCGGCACTTTTCAGTAGCGACTTGGTGGGAATGCAGCCCCAATTCAAGCAAATTCCGCCCAGCTCAGAGCGTTCTACTACGGCTACTTTCATGCCTAATTGTGAGGCTCTTATGGCTGCCACATAGCCGCCGGGTCCGCTACCAATAATGATTAAATCGTATTTCATATTTTCAGGATTGTTCTATTTTTTTATCAGAAAAACTTTATTCGTTATTTTAAAAAATTGTTTGCGAAAATAAAACAATTTTTATAATTTTTGCAATATTTTTTTCAAAATTAATTTTAAAATTTGTTGTTTTAAAAAGATTTTTTTTAA
>DYNA01000080.1 GCA_020721325.1 Paludibacter propionicigenes | reverse complement strand
CTTAGTGTATCAATATTTTAATACACAAAGCAACAAAGTTAAAATTAAACCCATTTAAAATATCGGTTTACTTTATAAGTTTCATAGGTATAGAAAAAGTAAAAGTACTTCCTTCATCTAATTTGCTTTCCACTTGAAGTTTTCCATTGTGCTTTTGAATAAATTCATGGCACAACTGCATACCTAATCCAGAGCCTTTTTCTTGTTTTGTACCAAAATTTGTAAATGGAATTTTGTTGTTTATTTTAGTCAAATTTTCTTTAGAAATGCCTACACCGGTATCTGAAATTTTAAAGAAAAAATTTTCGGAATTTTTTTCGGTGCTAATGGTTATTTTTCCATTATTGTCGGTAAATTTTATGGCATTGGCTACTAAATTTCGTATCACTGTATGAATCATATTTCTGTCAAAAAAAACAAGATTGTTCGCTTTTTCATTCCAAATAAGATTGATTTTTTTGTTATTGGCGTTTGCGCCTAATAAATCAATAATATCTTGAATAACTTCGTTTATATCTTGTATTTCGGGAGCAAATTCGAGTTTATTGCGCTGCGAACGCGCCCAAGCCAGCAAATTTTGCAATAAATTATAAGTAGAATGTATGCTTTGGCGTGCCGTAACTAAAAATTCGATGTATTGTTTATTGTCTAAAAGACTAATAATTTCGGGGTTTAGAATGGTATAAATATGCCCCACCGGACCGGTTAGGTCGTGGGCAATAATTTCAAACATTCGGTCTTTATTGGTATTGAGCTGTTTTATTTTTTTCAAACTTTCCGAAAGGCGCAAAGTAGAATTTAAGCGAGCGGTAAGTTCTAAAAAATCGATGGGTTTTCTAATAAAATCAACCGCTCCTGCGTCGAGTGCTGTTTTTAAATTTTCGGAGCTAATCATTACTCCGGTACAAATAATGACCGGAATATCGCTTGTCTCTTTGTTTGCTTTTAAGTTTTTAACAAGCTCTATTCCTGTTACTTGGGGCATTTCCCAATCGGTTATTACAACATCGGGCAAGTGTTTGACGGTAATTTCGTAAGCTTTAGTCGCATTATTGGTCATTAAAATAGTATATTTTAATTCTTGCAAAAAATTTACTAATACTTCTAAATTTCGAGGTTCGTCGTCAACTATTAAAATTGTTTTTTCAGCCATAACTCTATTTTTTTTAATAAAATAGGATTGTTTAAATTGATGGTAATCAATATTTTTAAAAGTTTTATTTGTTTATTTTTAAAAAAAATGATACAATTCATCTTAGTCTGTTTGAAAATATGTTTGTTTTTTTATTAAAATAAAAAAAACATAAGGAAAACACCAAATTAAGCTATCTTATTTTACCAAGTTTTATTTTTATAAAAAATTAATCGAAAATAAATCGAATAATGTCGGGTTCGTTTGTTAAAAGATTAAAATACTTGAATCGATTGCCTTGCAAGATAAGTGTTTCTCGCTTGGCTGTAAGCAATTTAGTTCCTGAATTTAAGTTCAAATTCGGAACTATAATCATATTTTTCTTGTACTGAGTACCATCGTCTGAAGCTATAACTCCCGATAATACGATAAAAATATCATCTTTGTTATAACTTTTAGTAATGTCAATCGATTCGCCTTTGGCTATTTTATTTATATCTAAAATTTCGGAAAACTTAACCAACACATTTTCGGGAATGCTAAAGAACAAGGGAACTCTCTTGATAAGTTTTACTTTATCAACCACCATTTTTCGCGAACCGGCTATTTCATCGCCCAAAACTTCAATCAGTTCTTGTTTTCTGGGCGAAAGTTTTTTCAGATAGTCAATGCACCGCATCGGATTTTCATCGTAAATTACCCGCGCCGCCGTTCCGTAAACCAATTCGTTGGTATGATGCAAGCAGAGGAAAATCTCATCGGGCATTTCGCTTCGGCGAATTTGGGCTAAAAGTTTTGAAATGCTTTCGTAAGTCCAGAGTTTTATTTCTTTTGAAAATCCGGCTGAGTCGTCTAATAGTTCGGTGGTTTTTTTATTTTTATGTATCCTTCCCAAAAGTTCAATGGCTTTTGCCATAGTCCAAATATCAATTTTATCGTAGTCGCGAACGATAATGGAGCGCAAACGGTCGGTAAATTTGAGTTTTTGCTGTGGGAAAAACGGAGCTAATTTTTTAATTTTTTGACCCAGTGATAAGCTGTCAAACAAAGGAATGATGAGCTGTTTGATGTCTAAACTAATAAAATTGTCTATAATTTCGAGTGCGAATATTGTATTTTCGCCTATTATATTGGTTTTTATCAAATCAATGGTAGCGGGTTGATAAATGAAACTCAACAATCGGAAAAGTATCTCAAAGTTGGCTTCGCGTTCCAAGTCGAGCGATTGGATAAGTTTTAAGGTATTTTTTTCAGATTCAACATCGCTTATTGATGCGTAAAGCCAAACAATATTGCTAATTATGTCTTCTATTTTTTGTTTTATTATGGCTCTTTCTTTGTCGTTGGCTTGAAATTGAGAATAATACAAAGCCTGAATTACAGATAGTTGGATTTCTTTGTCGGGATAATTGATGTGCTTTAATAAGAATCGTTGGCTCAATTCAGTTCCTATTTTGCCATACAATTCTATTATTTTTAAAACAACGCGTTTTTCGGGTGCATTGCTCAAAAGCACTTCAAGTTCTTCAACAATATCGTCGTCGGCATATTTTAATAATACAGAGGCAGTTAAGTTGATGTATTGTTCCGAATTTAAAAGGTCGATGAGTTTTTTATTGAGTTTAAGGTTATGGCGTGTACCGGCAAGCCGAATGGCTGCTTGTTTTACCAGTTTATTTTCGTCGTTGAGCAAGATAAATATTAAGTCGTTGTAAGCATTTTTTTCGTTGTAAATTAGCCTAATGAGCTGCATTTTTTCTTCTTCGCTACCCGATTCGGCTATAATGCTTAGTGTTCCTTCCAAATTTAAGTCGTTGAAATCTATTAAATTAGAAAAATCGAGATGCTTTTGCGCATCAAGCGCAATGTTTTTAACTACTTCATCTTCATTGATTTCTATAATTCGTTTCAAATCTTTGGAAATACTCTCTTCCCAAGTGGGGTCGATATTGTGCAAAATGGCAATATTGATGGTTCTATCGTTTAAATTGAGCAAATGCGAAACGTGAGCTTCCATAATATTTGGGTCGGTTTCCGATACAATGGTAATGCTCATTCTTACGGTATCTAAGTCGGTGTGATAAAACTTTTGCGACAGAATATCGCTCGAATAAAGTCCTTTGAGCGTTTTTTTATCTTTGGTTCTATTTTTTTCGGCAAGAATTTCTCTTAATTTGGTTCGGTACGAATCGTAAAGTTTAAACGCTATATAAACCCATGTGAGCAACAATGGCAAGAAAAATAAAAAGAAATACCGCAATTGAAACACTCCGCCAATACTCAAAAGCTGACTTATTCCGTAAAGCAAAACTCCCGCTATGCCTATGGCTCCTTGCATTACAACGCCCACTTGTGTTTGAACTGCCAATTTGTCGTCGTCGTGCAAAGGCTGATAGAGGACATTAAAAGAGGGGTCGTCGAGGCCGCGCCTGAAAATGCGTTCCGAAGACTTGTTGGCTACCATAAAAGCGAAGAACAAAAGGCTGGTAGTTCCTAAACTAAAACTGGTCAATGTGGCTAAAAATGTAAAGAACGTTAAAGCCAAAGGCAATGCAACCAAACCAATTTTTACACCATAGCGGCTTAAAACGCGGTTTGAAAAATACGACAAGGCAAACTCGCCAATTTTAAAGAAGGCACACACCAAAGCTATAAAACTTGAAATTTTGTCGGCAGAATCAAAACGGTCGGTCTCTTGGGCTTGCACTTTAATACTCGAAAGGTATGAAAAATCGACAAAATAAAGCACCACCATTGAAATGGTAGCCGAAATAATTATCAATCGGAAATATTGTTCTTTAATAAGGTCTTTAAATTTAAGAGCTGGTTTTTTCTTTTTCCCGTTTTCTTTAGAATTAGCTTCCGAACGTTGAAAGTTTTTGTAAATGTAGATAATCGTTATTACGCTGGCTATCAAGCCCAAATTGGCAATGTGCAGAAGGTCGTAATTGTGCGATAAAAATGGATTGATAACCGGAATGGCAAAATAACTCAAAATAGACGAAACAATTCCACCAATATTAATTAGCCCAAAAAGGCGTTTGACTTGGCGCAAATCGAGAAATTTAATTATCATTCCTCCCGAAACAATGGCTGAAAGCGAAATAAAGGGCCAAGCTTGTATAAAAACCAGAAAACTTAATACCTTTTCATCGGCAAAATATTGAGCAATGCGCGAAATGAAAGTTACTACAAACATAAAGCTCAAAGCACCTATAAACAATGTTTTGCTGTGAATACGTTTTTGAAAAATAGAATAAAGCGAAGTAAACAAATAACCTACAATACCAGCAGCTATGTATGCTAATGGCAAATATTTACTATCGTAGTGCTGTACAAAAACCGAATTGGCGGGTACAAATTGGAACGAAATAAAAATATTTAAAAAAAATGAATGCAGAAAAAGAAGTGAAAATATTAACACCTCTTCTTGTTTTATATTAAAGACTTTTATAAAAAAAGACTTATTTTGCATAAATACATTAATGTTTAGTTATTGTTTGACTTTCTAAAATATAAAACTAAGTATAAATAAATATCTTAATGGTTCAAAAATTCTCATTTAAAACTATAATTTTATATCTTTTTTTTATGTAAATTATTTTTACAAAAATGTAAATTTATAAATTACTTTTTTGTAAAAAAAATCATTCACTCTAATTTTTTAGTTATTTTTTTTAATAAAATCCTAAATATTTGATTTTTAATCTTATATACAACCAAAAATAGTTGAAAATTTTATGTAAAAGCTTAAAAATGCTTTTATGTAAAAAAGTTTTTTGAAATCGAAAGACCGTAAAAAAACTTAAATTTTAAACATTTTAAAAATAAAATCCTTTTTTAAAAATTGAACCTTTAAAAATTACATATTCTATTGATATTCAAACACTAAGTTTTGATTATTTTCGGCTTTAAGCTTTTGGCAAAAAGTAAAAAAAAATTGTAAGAAACAAGAAAAATAATTATCTTTGCAATAAGTGGATAAATGAAGTAATACATTTTATATTTTTTGTAAATTATTGTATTTCAATGATAAAAATTGAAAGAACGAATTTTAATACTTTATAATAATTCAATTTTCATAAAACTTCAATAGATGCGTAAAAAAAATCTTAAAACTGTTTTATTGCTTATAATCAGTTTGTTACCTTATCGTTTTTTGCTTTCGCAAGAAGTTGTTTTTAGCCCGGACGAAAACTACATGGCGGTTTGCTTTGAGCTTTCAAAAGATAGCCTTGTTTATATTCCAAATGAATTGGGAAGTGAATTGGGAAAAGAATTGGAATTTTCTGACAAAAAAACTCAATTTGCAAAATACAAAATAGCCATTTTTGATGCACAAAAGAACAAAGAATTGTTTTCATATCAGAGTTTACTTTATCAAAAAACTAACAGCAAAAGCCTTGTTAAAATGCAATTTGACCAAACCAATCAAAATCTTTTGGTAGCCATTCAAAACGATGAAGTTTTGCATTTTAACACTCACAAAGGCTTGGTAAACAAATACAAAGCTCAAGATTTTTGTTTCGATAGCCAAAAAGTGAATTGGGCAATTTTAAAGCCTCAAAGCATTTATTTTTCAGATACAGGAAAAGAAATAGAGCGCGATTTTTCGGGTTTTACTCATTTAAAATGGTTCAACGAATTTGTGGTGGTTTCAAGGTATGCTAAAAATAAATTTACCGGTGTTATTCTCGAACGCCTCGATGCCAAAAATAATAAAATTTTTAAAGGCGAAACATGGGCTTTTAATCCGATTGATAATGAACTAATAAGCTTTAATTCAGGCAAATTCCAATCTTATAAACTCCCTTCGCTCAAAGAGAAAGAAGTGGAATTGGACAATGATTTTCGCTCTGCGGAATTTAAAAAGAGGTTCTATTTAGCTCAATTCAATTCGAGCGGAGACGCTCTGTTTTTGGTTTCAAATAAAAAGCTTTCTGTTTTTTCTGCTAAAGGAAAAGTTATTGCCGAAACCGAAATACCTGAAAATTTTACTAAAGCATTTTGGACTGATTTGCAAAACATACAAATTGCAACCAAAAACCAAATTTTAATTTTTAATTATTCTACTAAAAAATTAAGTAAAGAAGTAGAATTTGATTTTAATTATTCAAAATATTCGATTGAAAACCGTTTTCGAGATTCCGTTAAAATAGTTTCAAATTCATTAAAATATAGTGTTCAAACGTTAAAAAAAGGTTTTTTAATCAAAAATAACATTACCAACGAAGAAAAACGAATTGAAAATGAAGATTTTTTGTGTTTTAATGAAAAAGAAAGCTTTATTTTTACAAAAAATAATCCTTTTGAATATTCTAAATATGAAACAACCGAACTTTTTAAACAAAATCAACCTTCTAAAATAAAAACCGATGACTTCAAAATGCTTTTTCCTTTGAGCAATTTGCAATTTAAAGACACTTCGTTGGTTATCCATTCGCCCGATTTAAGCAAAATAGCTTTACCGTATTTTTATATCGAAAAAGATACTTTTAGAATTCTAAATGAAAAAGTAAACGCGGAAATGCTTTATCAAGCGTTTTTAGCCGATTCTACTTTGCCTTGCGAAAAAGTTACTCTGCAAAGTAAAATATCTAATTTATTTGCACTTTTTGATGTTCATAAGCAAGAAGCTCAAAATATTACCGTAAATCAGCAGCTTGTTTATTCTTCTTATTGTATAGACGATGCCAATTTTTTTAACAACCCTTTGCTTAGAGAAGAATATTTTAACGCACAAAAAGAGAAATATCATGCACAGCTTGCTAATTCCGGTTTTCTTGCTCTTGAGCGGGGAAAACTTGCGGCTTATGTCGATTTTGTTTTAATCAATCAAAACAGCTATATTTTAAAACAAAACGGCGAATTGAGTTCTACTTATATTGATTTTAAGAACAATAGCAATTTCGATTTTTTGCCGCAAGGCAAACGTTTTCTTTCGCCTTTGCATCAATTTTTAGTGATTGCAAGCCCTATAAATACTTTTGTTTACAATCTTCAAAAAGGAAAAGTGAGCCGAAAATACAACGATGCTTACAAAAATATTATTCTCACTGACGATACCACTTTTTTTATTGGATTAAATGCTGTTGGCAATTATGAATGGGTTGGAATAGAGAAAAAAATAGACCTTAAAACTTCTACTATTAAAATAAGTAAAAACGGAAAATTCTTAATTGCAGTGCAAAAAGACAAAGTCAATGTGAAATTGTACTCACTGCCTTTATTAGAAGAAATTAAATCGGCATTTTTAGATGAAAGTTTTAAGAAATATTTTTATTCTCCACACATCAACTTAAGCAACGATGGCTCGTTTTTTAGTGCAAAATACAAGAATAATTTGGCTATTTTTTCTACACAAAACGACAATACAGACCAAAACACCTTCGTATTTGAAAACATTAACGAAAATTTAGCGGTTTTATGGCTTGCCCATCATCATATTTTAGTGCCAAAAGAAGAGGGTTATTTGCTTTTTGATGCCAAAAACAAAACTTTTGACATGGAAAAAGACTTTAATTTTTATATTTCCGACCCTTTTTCTAAAGAGTACAGTCAATCAAATTATTTAGGATTTGTCAATGAAAACGGCACTTTGGCGGCGGCTCAATTTTCAAGTAAGCACCAAAATTTATTGATTTTAAAAAATACTCAAAACAAAGACAAACAGTTTAGCCTTATCAATACGAAATTTGTGGCTTTTGACGATAAAAACCAAAAAATTTATGTGCAACAAGGCAATTTGCGCATCGGAATTATCGACATGCAACAACTCTTTCTCCCCGATACCAAAGATTTGTTTATCAAAAGTATAAAGCCTCCACGCGGCGGAAACAGAACACTTCCGCCCAATCCAGCACCTTTTGTTTCCGATTTTACGCCGCCGAAAGATTATCATTACGAGCGGTTTGTTAAAAAAATTCCTTTTTCCGAAATTAAAAATAATTCGGTAGGAATGTACACACACAGTTTATTGTCGCAGTCCAATCAGGTGCGTTTAAATTTTCACTTATTTGATAAAAACGGTCATTTTTATTCGGGTGTTAGCCCCGAAAATAAAGAAATTTGGTGTGAATTGTACATCAAATACCCCGACGGAAGTGTGCATAAAATTGAAAATTTTGAAGTCAATGAAGTTCAATTGGGAGATGATGAAAGCACTCAAGAACAAGCAGTTGTATTGGTTTTAGACCACAGTGGCTCTATGGGCGCAGAGCGGTGTACGTACTTGCAACGCGGTGCAAAGGCGTTTGTTGAGCAGAAAACAAGAAATACGGCTTTAAGTATTTTAAAATTCGACCACAACGTAATTACCGAAGTGCCTTTGACCATTGAAAACCAAAAGATTTTGCAAACTTTTAAACTTTCTGCCGACAAAGGTTTTGGTGGAAGTACGGCTTTGTACGATGCCGTTTACGATGCTGTTTTTGAAACCAACGCTTTGGCTAAAGCCAAAAATAAGTCGGTAATTGTGGTTACTGACGGATACGAAAACTGTTCTTATACTTATCTCAATGAATTGATTTTATTTGCTCTTGAAAACAAAGTCAAAATTCACACTGTTGGATTTGGCGATTTTATCAATAAGCCTATTTTACAAACCATTGCCTATCAAACCGGAGGTAGTTTTCATCAAATTTACAGCACTAAAGATTTTATCTGGATTTACCAAGATATTTTTAATAAATTTTCAAATTTTTATACTCTCCATTTTGCAACACCACAAACCGGAAAATACAGTTTGCTGCTAAAAGCTTGCGATAAAAGAATTAACAATCAGTTGCTTATAGCTTTTGACAACAACGACATTGAATTTAAAAAAATCTATGAATACCAACAAGATGGCTTTGGTATTCCGTTTATCGACATGAGCGACTCGATGAGTATAGAGGATTTTCAAAATCCGCAACCCATTGCCAACATAGAAAATTTGGTTAGTCGCAATGGTTCAAACGAAAGTTTTTACATTCCGCGCGAATTTGATAAAATTAAGTTTCCCGACATTAAATTTGTTACCGATAAAACCGAAATTATTAAAAACAGCGACAAAGGTCTTGACGATGTGATTTCTTTTATGAAAAAATATACTTCTATTATCTTGGAAATCAGCGGACACACAGACGAAGTAGGCACGGACGAAAAAAACATGAACCTTTCGTGGCGAAGAGCTGAAAAAGTGAAGGAAATAATGATAAATGCCGGAATTGCTACCAATAGAATCGTTACCGTTGGCTATGGCGAAACGAAACCCATAGCCAGCAATGCTACTTCGGAAGGCAAACAAAAAAACAGGCGCGTGGAATTTAAAATTGTTCAAAAAATAAAATAGACTTTAAAGTACTCCCGATTTTAAATCTACAATTTTGCTGATATTTGTGTTATCTAATAAATATTTGCGTACTCCTTCATAAATAGTTGTTCTCAATATTGTATTTGGAATAATGTAGCTTAAATGTCCATTTTCATTTAGTAACTGCAAGCTGCGAATAATAAACAAGGCAAATAAATTTATTTTACCTGTTTGGTTTTCCCTGGTGTTACTCGATTTTGACATCAAACTCAGATAATTTTCTTTATAATAATCTTTTATTGAGTTTCCAAAATCAACATCACGAGTAAAAACATAAGGCGGGTTTCCAATAACTATATCAAAACCTTTTTGTTCAAATATTTCTTGAAATGCGTCTTGCCAATCGAAAACATTTATTTGTCGCATTTCTTTTGGTGTAAAATCTAATTTTCTATTATAAAAATCAGGAGCAATCAAAGAATTACCACATTGAATATTGCTATCAATTGTAGGTAAAACTCGTTCGTTAAATAATTGAAGCGATGTTTGAATAGAACTATCTGTTTCTCCTTCTAAGGCTTTAAGTAATAAACTCAATTTGGTTACTTCAACAGCCTGTGTGTCAATATCTACTCCGTAAATATTATTTAAAAGTATTCGTTTTTTCTCTTTGCTTGTTAAGTTTCCATCGGGGGTTATTGGATTGTCTTTGGGCTTTAATTTTGTTCTGTTTTTATCATAGTATTTCAAATGATAATCTAATAAATATTGATATGCACCCAGTAAAAACGAACCACTTCCGCAAGAAGGGTCAAGAATTTTTATTTCAGCTATTTCGTCTGGTGTTTTACCATCAATTAATTTTCCGACAGTATTTTTCACTATGTATTCAACAATGTATTCGGGTGTGTAATAAACTCCGCCGGCTTTTCGTACTTCGGGTTTTTCTTCAATTTTTGCATGATGGGCTGCCGTCAGTCGAATTACTTTGCCCAGAAATTGTTCATAAGCTAAGCCTAAGATTTCTACCGGTATTATGGCAAAATTATAACCATATTCTTTTTCATTTTCTTTATTTTTTCCGTAAAGTTCAGTTATAATATTTCTAATTACCTTGTTATCAATATCTAAGTTTTTTGTAATGGTGTCTTTTTTGAAATCAAAAAGTCCTGAATTGTATTTCTGGTCAGCAATTTGAAAATATTGAAATAAATTTTGGTACAAATTACCTGATTTTATAAGTTTAAAAAGGTTGTTTTCATTTTCAATTTTTCGGTCTTCGCAAACTTTTAAAAATACAATTCTGTCAATGGTTTGTTGTACGGCAAAATTGATTTCTTCCTCTTCTAATTGATTATTTCTTAATGCAATAGTAGTTGCAAGATATTCACGCCAATTTTCAAGTGATTTCAAAAACTCTTTATCAACTGGTTCGGCTGTTTTGAAATTAATTTTGCTTTTTGCGTAATTTTCAATGCTATTCTTTAAAACACTTTCATAGCTGAATGTATCGTAAATAAAATCAAATTCCTTTAAATAATCAGTATAGTAAATATATTTTAAACGCTTTGCATTTGCCCTTTCAACATTTTTGGGCTTTCTGGTACAGTCATAAATTGCAAATTCTTCAAAATCGGTTACTACTGAAATATTTAATTTGGCGTTCCAACCATAATTTCTTACTTGCAAGGCTGGTTCTGGATTGTCATTAATGGAGATTGCAGGTTTTTTGGCTTCTACAAAAAATTTACGTTTACCCTCTATATTAAATGAATAGTCAGGGGCTTTTGAACGCCCGTTTATTTTTACTCTATCCTCGTGCCTTACATCTCTGTAAGTTTCCAATTGTTGTTTTCTGTTGTCAATATCCCAACCAAGAGCTTCAAAGAAAGGATTAATAAAATCTTGTCGTGTTTGTGTTTCGTTGTAATTCAAGGATTTATAATAATCCTTCTGCGAACTGAATTTATCAATCAATGTTTTAATTTCTTCTTTAATATCCTCTTTTGTCATAGCAATTTTCAATATTTATTATTCGCAAATTTAGCAATTATTTTGAATTTTATTTGTTCGTTATTCTTTTCAGTAAACACTAACGTGAATGTATTGAAAACGTTGCGGGGCTTCACAAATGTTAATGTTTGCACACAAGTTGAACGTTTGCAATTTCGTTTCATTATTGCACTGCCCCGCAATGTTTTTCAATACAATGTTAGGGCAATATTTTTATTATTTCATTAATTTTATCTTTAAACCAATTTGTTTTAATTAGTTGCTCAATTTGTATATTCCACTTTTGTAAATATTCTTTATTGAATTTATCTTTCATACTAAAAAATTTGTAAAAATCTGCTAATGAATTACTTTTTAAAGCTATTATTATTGAGGAAATATCAATATCTTTTATTTTTTCTTCTTTTAATTCTTCATAATTGTTTCGAGACAATTTAATATCTGTAAAAATATAGTCAATTCTTTCATTTTTCTGTTTAATGATTTCATTCAAATACTCTTCTTTATTGTAACCAATTAGATTTAATTGTTCAATATTTTCAGGATGATAAATATAGTTTTCAAAACAATAATAATCTAATATTCTATAATATGGATATTTTTTTTCTATTTTTTGCTTTTCATTATCAGTGAAAAAATCTCTATCACGAAGTCCGTAAAATTTTGTTTCTTTCCTTATAGCTAAAAAAATACTTCTACAATCTTTTACACCTACAAATACAACATTTTCAAGGTTTAATAAATTGTAAAACTTGTCATTTAAATTTTCACAAAGTATTAGTTTTTTATTTGCAAATAGCTTAAATATAGTTTCTTTTGGTATTGCTACTTCAAAAATATCAAGACTTGTTTTTATACTCGGGGATATTATTTGAGGTAAATCGTAATTTTTTTCATTAAAATCTAAAATTACTGCATTTTCGGCTTCTCTTGCATAGTCAATAAAACCAAATGAATGACTTGCTGTCCATAATTGACAATTATCAGGTATCCAATTATCAATAATTTCTTTTAACAAAGTATATTGTAGATTTGTATTTAAATGTAAGTCCAATTCGTCAATAAAATATACACTATCCTGATATAATTCAGACCTACTAAAAAGATTAAGAAGTAAATTAAAAATTTCTTTTTCTCCACTACTTAAAAGGTTGTAATGAATTTCTGATGAGCCTTTTTTGAATTTTATTTCAGGTGGATTACCTTCGAGAGATGGAATTATAGATATTAAAGACAAACTTGTAGCTTCATTTTCTCCAAATATTCTTTTAAATCCTTGATTTATTTTTGAAATATATTTATTCGCAAGTTCGTCAACTGTAATTCCTTTTAATGTATAAACTTCTTTTAAAAATGTTTTTGAAATTTTATCAATATCATTTTCAAAACGTTCATCTCTATCAATATACAAACGTGGTCTATCACTATCCTTTTCAAAATTAATATGTCTTTTAGAAACAATTTTGGTTAATTGTGGAACTTGTCGAAGACTACTTCTTCCGTAAAATATATTTGATTTCTCTATAATTTCAATACCTCCACCGCTTTCATTTGTTAGAGAAATAGTTTCATCGTTAATAAATTTTATTATAATTTTTGAAGAAACTGTTTTATCTTTACTATAATATTCTTTATTGTCTGCAAGAGCAAAACCTTCATTTTCTTTCATTAATGAAGAAACTTCAAAAGCGTCAAAAATACAACTTTTGCCACTACCATTAACACCTGTCATTAATACAAGTTTAGTATAATTAGGAATATTTGATATACTAAGATTTGTAAATCTTTTAAAGTTCTCTAATTTTATTTCTTTAATTTTCATATTATTAGTCGGTTTATTTTATTTGCCCTAACGTTTCAATAACCATACTTCCTATTGTAGTTATTTTTTAACATACTTACTTTGTGTTTTTATAAAACATTGTAAATAACCATTTTATTAAATTAGAGTGTTGATTTTTTATAAAATAACCACACCTTTTGTTTTAAAAATAAAAACACAAATATAAAAAACAATTTCAAAAAAAACAAACAAAAAACCTAAAAAATCAGTGTTCCAATTGCACAATACATAAAAAGAACCAATCCTTTAACTCCGCCAAGTAAACATTTAAGTCTGCAAACGGAAACCAAGCAAGTTGCCCAAAAGCCACAGAAAGCAAGTGCAATGTTATGGTGTTTTATTTTTTTTCATTTCATTCATTATTTCAACTGTTTTAACTGAAACTGTTGTTAATCGTTTAATCAAATCGATTACATGGTCTTTAAAATCAGCGAATTTGTAATGATTAAAATTCTCATGCAATGTTTTTTTGTCGGGATAAGTTTCAATTGTTTGTTTGCTGTAAGTTGTTTCTTGATATTGATTTAAAATCCATTCAATCGCTGAGCGATTTCCTAATTTATATTCCCAAACTTCGTCGGGCAAACCGGAAATCGTTGTATTCTCGTCCAAAATTATTGTGCCTGTGTCTTTTAACGCTTTTAGTTTGGGTTTTGGGTTATCTTTTTGAGACGTTGCATGCAACGTCTCTACATTAGGATATGGTTCAACCGCTTCGTAATCAATATGTAAGTCCATTAATTCTTTCCCCATATTTGACCATTTTCTAAAATCGGCGTAAAAAGGCAAACGTGGAAATTCACGTTTTAAATTTTGTTTGTATTTTTCTCTGTAATTTGGGTTGTGGATAACGGCATAAGTATAATAAAATAGTTCTTCTTTTGTAATTGTTTCGTCTTGATAATGTTCTTTGAATTGTTTTAGTCCCCAGTCTGTAATGTTGAGAACAGGTTCATTTTTTTCATTGAAATAATATAGCGAAGCACAGCGTGCAGGTTCTACTGTATAAGAATAAAAAGACAGAATATCCGTTGAGCAACAAGAAAATTCATGTCGTTGAGTAAAAGAAAATAAAATGGTCTTATTTTTTTCATTCAAATTTTTTCCATACAACAAATTATGATTTGTCGTTAAAACATCACTAAAAATTGGCTCGGCATAATAGAATTTTTTAATAAAAGGACGATAACTAATATTTTTAATGAGTGAAGTTGAAAAAGTTACTTTTTTGCTTCTTTTTAATCTATCTCTTAAATCTCTGCTCCATTTTATATTAATATTCAAATTGTTTTCTATTTCTTTATTTGTTTTATTTTTTTTTATCGTTTTTACATCAATATTGTAAATGTTGGCAAAAAATTTCATTTTATCGGATAAATTATTTTTATCAAAATCAGTAACCCATTCATCTCTTGCAGTATTTACACCATTTATTACATATTTGAAAATACCGTTTCCTGATTTTTCAAATAGCGGAATTAAATTTTCAAATCCGTTTTTTTCGGTAAACAACCAGTTATTTTCTTTATCGGGTTCTATGGATTTAAAATTTAACAAATGAAATTTATTGTCGCTTAGAAAGTGAAATTTATTTTGTTTAGAGTTTTCGTTTACTTTTAGATATTTAATTAAACATTTCTTGTCTTTTTTTGAGCTGTCTTTCACTAAAAAAGTAATAGCAACACCTACTTTTATTGGAAATACATTTGAGTATTTATAATTTTGGTCTTTTTCGGTTGTATCGCGCAAATCGCCACCCAAATCAATAATGTACGCATACTGAAACTCGCTAAGAATGGAAGCACGAAAACCGTCATACGTTTTTTTGTTAATCAATGCGTTGTTTGTAATAAATGCAATTACACCGTCATCGTTTAATCGGTCGGTTGCCCAACGGAAAAAGCGGGAAAACATATCGTATAAACTTGTTTTTTGTGCTTTACTAAGTTTTACGTAAGTGTTTTTTATACGTTCATCAATTTGCGGATACTCTTTGTTTTTGTTAAAATCGTTCCAATTTTGTTGATGTGCATTGTAGGGCGGATTGCCGATAATTACCGAAATTTTCTTTGTATTTTGATTTTTTATTCGTTCTAAGTTTTCTTTTGAAAGGGCATACATATCTTGCATAAATCCCTCATCTTTTCCTTTACGCTCCCAATTTAAGGCATGAAAGTTTTCGAGTGTATCAACAAAAACAATATTGTTAAACGGAATGTATTTACCAAGTATTTGTTTTAAGGTATATTCAATATTCAAATTAGCAATATAATAAGGCAAAATAGAAACTTCATTTGCATGTATTTCGTTGCGAAATTTATATTCCAGATTTTGAGGTTTTATGTGCCGAATTAAATCTGTAATAAATGTTCCCGTGCCTGTTGCGGGGTCAAGGATTTCAACATTTTCATCGGAAAGTGTTTTTCCAAAATGATTTTCAACCAAATAATCCGTGCTTTCAACCATAAATTTTACAATTTCATTGGGCGTAAATACAATTCCTAATTTATCCGCACCTTTGGGATTGTATGCTTTATAAAAATTCTCGTAAACAATTTTTAGAAAATCTTGTTTTTGATAATAATCTTCTATTTGAGCGGCATACGATTTTATTGTTTTGTAATAATGGTCAATTTTTGCAAGTGTGTTGTATCTTACTTCTCTTGTGAAGAATGTATCTATAACTTTTTGAATTTCAAGGGCTATATTATTCTCTCTGTGAAAATGTGTTTCATTATAAACTGTTGAAAATATTTCATCTGTTAAAATATGCTGTATCAGCATTTCTCTTATATCATCTGCCGTTATTGTTTTATCAATACTTTGACGGCACATTTCCCAAAACTCCGAACGGGCGTTTTTGAATTTGTCGTTTTTTTCTGATTGTTCAATTATCATAGTTCGCAATTCATCAACAATGTAAGGAACATCGTTTTTAAATTGTTCAATAGCAGCATAGAAATCCGTAATAACTTTGGGTTGAAATTCTATAAATGTTCTTAAAAGTCTATCTAATTCTTTTGGTTGCGACATTTCGCAACGTAAAACTTCTTCTCCTTGTTTATTTGGTTCTCTTTTTTGAATTAAAACAACGGTTTTGCTGTTTTCAAAAATTATATTTTCGGTTGGGTAGCCAATTTCTATTTTTTTTCCAATTTCTTTATCAATATCATCAAAAATGTCTTTGCTTTCCCAATATCCATAATCAAGATTGGGCAATGCTCCACGAACCGTTCCGTCTGGTTTTAATCGAGTATTCTTATAGGGTTCTTGGCTTAGTAAAATTAAATCTTTTGTATCACAATAGGCTTCTAACAGCGATTTGAAAGCCTCGCTAATTACACTTTCGTTTCTTGTGCTTCCACTTTTTTGTATCGTGTGAAGTTTTTTGTAAAATTTATCTAATTCTCTTTTTAACATATCTTGTTTTTATGTTTTGTCATTTTTAAACGCCCCAACAACCTCACACTACACTGATGGTTATTTCTTCTTTAAACTTACTTTGTATTTTTATACTAAAAACGGGATAAATTTTAATATTCATTATTACGTAACTACAACTTTTCCAAAGTTTTAGAACTTTGGAAAAGTTAAATAATAAACCGTTTGCAGTATATAAAACATTGCTTTTTATTTACATGAAGTCTATTTTTTAGAAAAAAAAACACACCTTTTGTTTTAAAAATAAAACACAAATATAAAAAACAATTCCAAAAAACAAACAATAAAACAATCATTTAAAGCTGCCAAATGAACGTTTAAGCGTGCAAACCAAAAATAACAAACACAGTTTTGGCTTTTTTTCATGCGTTAGCCTGAGTGTTGAAAAAAAAGCCAAAATCGCCGGTCTATCCTATATTAGTTGCATTTGTTAATTTCTCAAAATAGCTTTTACTCATTTCAAAGGCTGTGAAAAATTGATATAAAGAAATTTTCTCAGACTCATAATTCGATAATCCCTTTTTTATTCTATCTTCGATAGGGCTAAAATAAATTCTTCGTGCATCAATAATTGCATCAAAATTTAACCCTAAAACAATTATCATTTCTTTGACTAAATTATAATTGACATCATTTTTCAATTTGTAATTTGGTATAAACTGATGTGTGATCCAATTATAGCACAATAAACCTGATGGCGAATATTCTAACAAATCAGGTTTAAGAATGGAATTTACAGATTTTTTATTTTTAATTTTCATGTTTGTATCTGAATCTACAACAAAAAAGTTATCCCAATCCCATCCGTTATTTCCTTTTTGACTTGGATCAAAATGATCTAATTGTCCTTTATTTGTATAATTCGATATATATTTACCATCTTTCCAGTTGTCTTTATTCCAATGTTTTATATCTGCTAAAAAAATCTCTGTATATGCACATATTCCTTTTTGGCAATATAACAAATTCATTACGATATCTTTGTAAAAATCGTTTTGAGATGAATTATATTTCGGATGTTGGTTTTTGCTTAAATTGCTTATCCAATCAAAATAAGCAATTGATAGATGCTCGGCTTTATTAATCTTTCTCATTTTTGTAAATCCCATTTTAGTAAACCAGCAATTCTTTCGTACTCTTTCTGCTTTGATAATGCTTCTTCCTTATTTTCAGTCTTGATTAATCTGTCAATTTCGTCATTTAGAATAGCCAACTCCAACAACATTTCACTTCGCTTTTGATGACTATCTTCTCTTATATCGAAAATATCTTTTAATATTCGCCCCCAAGTTAGATACTGAGGAAAAAGAAAAAAGTTTTCTTTTTTTCGTTCATCGTTATAATAAAGTTCTTGCTTTACATATCTTTCTGTAACATACTTTAATTCAATAATTTCATACGGT
>DYNA01000079.1 GCA_020721325.1 Paludibacter propionicigenes | reverse complement strand
ATAATTTAACATATTTATGTATATAGATTGGTGTATTGTATATACCCCAGATAAATTTTATTCTTATTAAGTATTTTATTATGAATTTTTATAAAAATAATTTAATAAAAATGTTGGTAAAATTATAAATATTAACCTTATTTTATAAAAAAATAGAAATTTATTTTGGTAAGTTTTTCCGTATTTTGAGAATTTATCTAATTAGGCTATTATTAAAATTGTTGAAATAAATTTTTACACAAACAAGGTTTTTAAAGACTTTGTTTGTGTAAAATTCTTATTTATAATAAGATATGGAAATTATTTTGCGAAAAATGGATAGAATAAAAATTAAATTAACGCCAAGTCATTTTGTATTCCGTTACGTCGTCTCCTTTAGTGAGGGATTTGGTAACTCGAACGATAATGTCGTCGCAACCGCTTAATTCTAAGCCTTTTTCAATCCAACCGGCAATTCGATATTCAATCATTTTGTCTAATTTATCAAATTTTTTGATAAATAAAACAACTGATTTATTGGTTGTTTCGCCCACATCGAGTATGGCGTCTTCGTAGTGAGTACCCATAATTTTTGAGGCACGTTTAATGATGTATCCCGGATTTGCAAATTTTACAAAAATTTTGTAAACGCCTGTTAATGTCGCTTCTGCGCTGTATTTACCCGATTCAATGGCTGCTTTTAGTGAATTGTCGTCAAAAAACATTTTTAAATGATAGGTTGGCTGAATTACCGCCTCATCTATTGGATACCAATCTGTTGCGTAGATTGCATTGTTCATTATATTTTTTGATGCTAAGGGTAAATTATTTATCCAATCGTTGAATTGATTGCCCCAATTGTCTTTTACAAATTGCTGTATGGATTTAACTACCGTTCCTTTAACCTTCATAATTTTATTTTTTCGATAATGATATATTAATAGAAAGAAATTTTTTGAAAATTTTGATAAAAATATATTATTATTTTTTTTTTGCAAAAAAAAAATAAATTTTACCTTTTTTTTATTTTATTATCTTTTTTACTATTGAATATCATTTTTACCGATTTATTTTTTTTCAAATTTTAATAAAAAGAATAAAATGTTGGAGTATTTTCTTAGAAACTATATTTAATAGAAATTCCGGCTAAACCGTAGCTAATTTTATTGGAAGTTAATTCGCCAATGGGTATTTTAGCATAAGGTTCAATTAAAATGGTTCCGTATTTTTGTTTAAAACGGTAACCAACCGAAAAGTTTATCATTTTTGCAAAATCAAATACGGTAAATGATTTTTGTATTTGCTTGCTTTCAACCGAATTGACTTTGGAAAAGGTTTGATTTTGTTGGGAAATTGAATCGATGTAAACAATTTGCTCGTTGTAATAAAGTGTGTTGTTTTTTTCTTCGTTAAAATGCAAAAGCGAAGAAACTCCGGTTGAAATAAAAAAATTTTTGGCATAAAAATATATATTCAGCGGAATATCGAAACTGTAAAAATAATAATCGGTTTCGCTGTAAGAATCGGAATCGCTTGTGAATGTTGGGAAATTACCTTCTGCCGACATGTCGGTATTTGAAAAAATGGTTTCAAGTCCACCTTCGGCTTGGAGCGAGTTTTTGGCTAAAAACAAGCCCGAATGCAATGAAAAATGATTGGTTAATTTGTAATCGGATATAAAGCCCATTCCAAAATTGGCTTCTGCTGAGGTTTGAGTTTTTGAAAAATTATAGAAACTCGATACTTTTGCTCCCAAACTCCATTTTTTTTCCTTTTTTTTGTCGGTTTCTTGCTCCCCGAAAGTGTTTTCGACCAAATATAAGCTGTTTGTATTCTTTTTAAGTCTATTTTTTGTTGATAAAGTATCTATTTTTAATTTCATTGATAGTTTTTGTTCTTTTTTAATGTTTTCTACCAAAAAAACTTGTACCGAATTGTTTTTTTTTTCTAAATTGACATTTTCTTTGGTTTGTGTTTCTACAACAATCTTTTGGGGATTGGATTTTTTTCCCGAAGAAACTTTTTCTTTCGCAGATTGATAAATTGAATCTTCTTTTAAAGATTCTTTATTTTTGTTTAACTTATTTACGGGCAAAAATTCTTCATTTTCAGTAACTTGTAAGGTAGAATCGGTTTGTGAAATAAAACTTTTGGTTTGAGTATAAATAGTCAAATGATAGGTAATAAAAGCAGTAATTCCAACTAAAATTAACACCGAAGCCGCTTTTGCAAAAATTTGCAAAAAATTAGAATAAGGCATTGGACTTTTATTTAATTTTTCTTTCATTTTAGCCCAAGATTCCTCTGAATACGTTTCGCTGTGTTGCTCAAAAACACTACGAAATTTTTGGCTTAATAAATCATCAATTGATTGCATATTTTTTTATATTTGGCTTTTCAATTTGTGTTTTGTTTATTGAACGAATAAAAATTTTCCATTCGTACAATTTTTTTGTTACTATACTGATTCTGATAAGCTTCGCGAAGCATTTTTTTAGCTCTGGTTAAATTTGACCGCGAAGTGCTGGCTGTTATTTGAAGTATTTCTGCAATCTCTTCGTGCTTATAACCTTCTATTTCGTACAAATTAAAAGTAATACGGTAAATTTCGGGCAAAGCATTCAATAAGTTTAATAAATCTTCTACATGCAAATTATCGACATCGGATTGACTAAAAATCTCATTTTTTGCATATTCGCTTGGTTCTACAAATATTATTCGCTTTGTTTTTCGATAATAATCGATAGAAGTATTAATAATTATTCGGCGAAACCATGCTTTAAAAGATTTTTCGGCGTCAAAAGAGTCAATGTTGTTAAACACTTTTAAAAAGCTATCATTCAGTATTTCAAGAGATTCCTCGCGCGAATAGGCGTACCTGAGCGAAATGCTCATTCCATAGCTGTAAAATTGTTTGTAAAGTTGCTCTTGATATTTCAACTTTCCTTTTTTACAGCCCTTCAGTATTTCCGCTTCTATTTCCGATATATTCTGCACAAATCACTCTTTTTTATTCTATACGTAGATTTTATTCTTAACGCTGCAATTTATTTACTTTTTTTCAAAAATGTTTTTTTAAAAAATAAAAAATAAAAATATATCTTTGCAACAAACAAATTTTTTTTACAAAAAATAAAATTTTCAGGTAAATAAAATAGAAAGATAAAATGAATTTTATAAAAGAAATGGAGTGGCGCGGCATGTTGCACAATGTAATGCCCGGAACAGAAGAACTTTTGGAAAAAGAACAAACCACTGCCTATTTGGGCATCGACCCTACCGCCGACTCTTTGCATATTGGTCATTTGGCGGGAGTTATGTTGCTCAGACATTTTCAGCGCGCTGGTCATCGCCCCATTGCTCTCATTGGCGGTGCTACCGGAATGATAGGCGACCCTTCAGGTAAATCGCAGGAACGCAACTTGTTAGACGAAGATACATTGCACTACAACCAAGAAGCCATAAAAAAACAATTGAGCAAATTCATCAATTTTGAAAACGGCGACAACAAAGCCCTTTTGGTGAACAATTACGACTGGATGAAGGAATTTAATTTTTTAAGTTTTTTGAGAAATGTAGGAAAACACCTCACGGTCAATTATATGATAGCCAAAGACAGCGTAAAAAAACGAATGTCGGGTGAAGGTGAAGGCATATCGTTTACCGAATTTACCTATCAATTGGTTCAAGGTTACGATTTTTTACATCTTTACGAAAATTATCAATGCAAACTGCAAATGGGCGGTTCAGACCAGTGGGGAAACATTACTACCGGAACCGAACTCATTCGCCGAAAGGCAAGGGGAGAGGCTTATGCTTTTACTATGCCCTTGATAACCAAAGCCGATGGAACAAAATTTGGTAAAACAGAAAAAGGAAATGTTTGGCTTTCGCCCGAAAAAACATCACCATACCATTTCTTTCAATTTTGGATTAATGTGAGCGACGAAGATGCTGAAAAATACATTAAAATTTTCACTATGCTTTCGCAAAACGAAATAAATGATTTGGTAAAAGAACATAAAGAAGCTCCGCATTTACGTTTGTTGCAAAAAAAATTGGCGCATGAGCTTACAATCATGGTTCATTCGCCCGAAATGCTCGAAATGGCAATGGCTGCATCGGATATTTTATTTGGTAAAAATCCCATTGAATCCATCAACAAAGTAGATGCACAAACTTTTTTAGATGTTTTTTCAGAATTTCCACAATTTGAAATTTCGGCTGAAGAAATTGTAAATAGCATCAATTTATTAGACCTTTTGTGTGAAAAAACAAACATCTTCCCTTCAAAAGGCGAATTGCGCCGCATCATTAAAGGCGGAGGTGTTTCGTTAAATCAAGAAAAAATTACTAATTCCGATTTGATAATTGATTCGTCTTTTCTTTTAAAAAACCGGTTTTTATTAATTAGAAAAGGCAAAAAAGAATATTTTTTAATTAAATCCGTTTAGTTTTTTTTCGGTAAATTGTTATTGATATGTAAATTAGTCAAATCTTTAACGATTTGACAAATTTTAGATTTTTCAAAATCGGTAAATTATCGTATCAATTTATTAATAAACAGCTTCTTAATTATTTTAAAGATGGCATTTTTCAAACAATGGATACAATGACTTTCAGTAACGATAGTGATAGGCTTGAGGATTTCAGTGATTTTGAAACTATTAATTTATCCCTTTTCACCTTTTTTTTTATAAAAAAAAACAAATAAAAAAAATAGATTATACCCGATTTCTTTTTATTATGAAAAATTTATAAAACAATGAACGAAGAATTTTTACATTACATTTGGAAATACAAACTGTTTGAAAAAGAAACACTTATAACAACAAACGGACAACCCGTAGAAATTCTTTCCACTGGTTTTCAGAGTTCAAACGCCGGAGCTGATTTTATCAATGCAAAAGTAAAAATTGGCGATACGCTTTGGGTTGGAAATGTTGAAATTCATATTCGTTCGTCTGATTGGAACAGGCATTTGCACCAAAACAATAACGATTACAACAATGTTATTTTGCATGTAGTTTATCATCACGACCAAGACATCTATAATGCTCAACAGCAAGCAGTTCAAACGGTTGTGCTGCAATTTAAAGAAGAGATTTTTGAGCGGTATAAACAATTAAAAAACACCAATCAAAGCATAGCTTGTGCCGATTCGCTGCCAACCATCGACTCTTTTACATTAACCCACTGGCGCGAAAAGCTTCTGATAGAGCGGTTTGAAAACAAAACTCAAATTATAGAAAATCTGCTCGAAACAACCAAAAACGATTGGAATGAAAGTTTTTATATCTTTTTGGCACGTGCTTTTGGCTTCAATATCAATGCTTACGCCTTTGAAATGTTGGCAAAATCGCTTTCGCAAAAAATTTTGGCAAAACACAAAAATCAACTTTTTACCATAGAAGCTCTATTATTCGGGCAAGCCGGAATGTTGGAAAAACAAGATATTGAAGACCAATATTACCGTAATTTGCAAAAAGAATACATTTTTTTGCAAAAAAAATATCAATTGAAACCCATCGAAAGTTATTTATGGAAATTTTTGCGACTTCGCCCTATTAATTTTCCTACTTTGCGCATCAGTCAATTTGCGGTATTAATTTTTAAAAGTCATTCATTGTTTTCACAAATAATTGAAATAAAAAATTTAGAAGATTTAGAAAAAATTTTTGATTTACAGACTTCTGAATATTGGCAGACGCATTATACTTTTGGAAAAATTTCTCCAAAAAAGAAAAAAACACTTGGTAAAACGGCTGTGCATTTACTTATAATCAATTCCATTATTCCTTTTTTATTTTTTTATGCAAAAAAAATAAAAAATACCGTTTTGGAAGATTTGGCTTTTGAATGGCTCGAAAAATTACCCTCCGAAAAAAATAAAATTTTGGAAGAATGGAAAAATTTAGGTTTGAAAATTGAAAATGCTGCTTATTCTCAAGCTTTTCTGCAATTATCGAACCAATATTGCGCTTTGCAAAAATGTTTGGATTGCGCCATTGGCAATCGGATTTTGAAAAATTTACAAACTTAGATTTTTTTGAAAAAAAAACTTATTTTTGCAAACGATTTTATTTTAAAAAAACAAAAGAAAATACGGAAAAAGTGAAAATAGGAAATATAGAACTGCCCGAAAAAGCTTTATTTTTGGCACCTATGGAAGATGTAACCGATGTTTCATTTCGTTACTTATGCAAAATGTACGGTGCCGATATGATGTTTACCGAATTTATTGCCTCCGAAGCACTGATACGAAATATTGATAAATCGCTTCAAAAGCTCATCATACACCCTTACGAGCGACCTATGGGCATTCAAATTTACGGACACAATATAGATGCAATGGTAGAATCGGCAAAAATAGCCGAAAGTTACCAGCCCGAAGTTATTGACATCAACTTTGGCTGTCCGGTAAAAAAAATAGCTCATCGCGGTGCCGGAGCAGGTATGTTGCGCGATGTTCCAAAACTGTTGGAAATGACCGCAGCCATTGTAAAAGCAGTGAAATTGCCCGTTACCGTCAAAACTCGCTTGGGTTGGGACGAAGACAGTCAAATCATTGTTACCCTTGCCGAACAATTACAAGATGTTGGAATACAAGCTCTTACTATTCACGGACGCACGCGGTCGCAATTGTACAAAGGCACAGCCGACTGGACTTTGATAGGCAAAGTGAAAAACAACCCGCGAATGCACATTCCTATCATAGGCAATGGCGATATAACAGACGGACAAACTGCCAAAATGCGCTTTGAACAAACCGGAGTTGATGCCATTATGATAGGCAGAGCAACTTACGGACACCCCAGTATTTTTAGGGAAATCAAGCATTTTTTAGCTACGGGCGAAGAACACGCGCCCATGTCGGTGAGCGAGCGCGTTGAAATGGCTAAAATTCACCTTCAACGTTCCATTGAGTTGAAAGGAAATAGGAAAGGAATATATGAAATGAGGCGGCATTTAACTTCTTATTTCAGGGCATTGCCCCATTTTAAAGAAATGCGTATGAAATTGGTAACTACGGCTGATGAAAATGAGTTGATTGAAGTGCTGAACCAAATTGACTTGCAATGGAAAGATTTTATCATTACCAAGCACGACGAACCTTTTATCAAATCGTGCCAAACCGATTAAAAGGGTTGTTTGTAATTTGTTTTTTCAAACTCTTTTAAAAAAATCCCCCAAAATAGATATTTTTGACCATGAAATTTTACTTTTTTGTATTTTATTATTTTTTTTGAAAAAAAAAATGAAAATTATTTTTTTGAAAATCAGGTAATTTGAAAAAAAGTAAAATTTTTTTTAGAAAAAAAGTAATTTTTTTTTTGCAGAAATAAAAAAACCTTTTACCTTTGCAACGCAAAACAGAAAAATACTGTAGCGCACAAAATTGTCTCATTGTGTAATGGTAGCACAACAGTTTTTGGTACTGTCTGTCAAGGTTCGAATCCTTGTGAGACAACTTTTTAAATGAAAGAATTGCACTTTTTTAGTGCAATTTTTTCATTTTTAGTCTTTTAGCTTGTGGCAAAATTAAAGGATTAGACTACTTTTTTCCAATTTTTTTGATAGCGTTAAAAATAGTAATTAACTCGTTAATCTTTGAAAATTTCCTTTTTTATAAGTCTTTTGTAAATTTTGTAGAAAATAATATTTGCATTTACACATTTTCTAAAAGTTGGTTTAACTCTTTGCGTGTCATTTTTTTACCAGTATCTTTTTCTTTCATTAAATACGACATTCCAAAATCTTCGATTTGCTCTTCCGAAAGTTCGGAAATTTTCATATTCATACGCTTTAATATTTCAAGAACAAAATCGTATTCCTTTGTATTTTTCGGAGTTACTAATATTGCTTTCATATTTTTTTAGTTTTTTTATGAAATTTGAATATTGCATAGATGCAAAAAAAAATACTTATATACTTTAAATGGTTACAATTTGAGCTTTTATTGTTATGTAATTACTTTGTAATTACAATTTTGCCAAATTTTTAAACTTTGGCAAAGTTACCGTTAACAAAAGAGTTAAGCTAAAAAACTTAATTCTATGTTTTTTTGGGTAGTGCGTTTGTTTTATTCAAATAAAATATAGTTCTTTGATTTTCAATTATATAAAACTAATCATTTTAATTTTTTTATTTATTGATTATCAAGAGCTTATTCATTGGGCAAATAGCCGTTTAAAATTTACCGAAGTGCGGACTGATAAAAAATTATTAAATGAAAATATAAAAATAAAATATTAGCAAAATATTTATTTTCAAATCATTAAATCGGATTTAAAAACATAGAAGAAGCAAAAAATCAATCTTCAGTAATTAAACTTTTAATACGCTCAATTTGTTGTTGTTTGTTTACTTCGCGCAGATTTCGGGCGGTTTCGGTAAAATATTGATGGTTGGAAATAAATTTAACTTGCAATTTGTTCCAATCATTTAAACTACCAATTTTATTTTGAGCCTTCAGTTCATCGTAGAGCGTGTTTGAAACAGGCACCATGTCGCTTCTGCCTAAGTAATCTAAGTCCGAGTCGCAAATAATTTTTTGCAAAAGAGTTGTTGGTTTTGGTGGCAATTTGGTAGCCATAATAATATTGTTAATGGCGTCAATTTGCTCTTGCGAATAACCATATTTGGGAAGTATTTCTTGCGCCAATAAAGTTCCTTGGTATTCGTGAGTATCAAAATCGATGATATGACCAAAATCGTGGAAAAGTGCGGCAGTTTTTAGAAGCAAAATCTCTTCATCGTTTACACCTTCTCCCCAACCAATGAGTTCTACTTCTGTAACTACATCTACGGTGTGCTTTACATTGTGATAATGTAAGTATTCAGGCAATTCTTTTTCCAAACGGTCGAGAACAATTTCTTGTAAATCAATAAATTGAACCAGACCGTATTTTGTAAAGAAATTCTGGTTGGGTTTAATAAAAGTATCGTCTGCAGCCAATTCGGGCAAAAGTCCCTTTACAAAATACATTTCCAAATTGCCTTGATATTTTACCGGCATACTTCCTTGATAGGCGCAAGTAAAAAATTCTTTAATCAGTTCGTAAGTCATTACCGAAATATTTATTTCTCCGGCTTTGCTGGCAGCTTCCATGCGCGAAGCAATATTTACGGTATCGCCTTTTAGCTCATAAGAAATTTTCTTTTTGCCCGAAATCTGGGCAGTTACTGCTCCCGAATGTATGCCCATGCGAAGCTCTAAAAGTTGAATGTTGTTGTTCAAACTTTGCATATAAGCTTGCATTTCGAGGGCTGCCATAACAACATCTATGGGGTTTGTGCTGTTTTTTTCGGGTATTCCGCCGGCGCACATGTAAGTATCGCCTATGGTTTTAATTTTTTCAATTTTATATTTTTCAACTATTTTGTCAAATTGTAGAAAAATTTCGTCCAAATCGTCTATAATACTTTGAGAATCATCTTTATTGGTAAGATTTGAAAAGCCATGAATATCGATGTAAAGAACAGTAGCCATTTTAAATTTTTTGGTTACTATTTCTTTATTCTGGAGCATAATTTCGCCGGTTTGCAGTTTCGAAACAGTTGTTTTTAGTTCGTCTATTTCATGCTGTAACTCTTCATTTTTCTGGGTTAGCTCTTTTATTTCTTTTTGCAATAAGTTGTTTTCTTTGGTAACTTTTGCAATTCTTTTTATAAAATTTTTTTCTTCGTTGATACTCATAAAATATGTTTTTTTACGCTCAAAAATAAATCTCTGTCTGCTTTAAATTTCATTTATTCAAGCTTTTATAAAAAAAATAAAAATTTGAAGCTCTTTGAAATGAAAACATAAAAGTATTGAAAAAAAAAGTTATATCAAATTTTATTTTCATAAAATATACCAAAATAAATGTAATTAGGTATTATTTTCATTTGCTTATTAATATTTAAAAATAAATTTTAATTTTTAAAATCATAAAAATATATAAATTCAATCTGAACCGTTTTAGAATTTTATACAAAATCTATTTTTTTTGTATAAAAAACGGAATAATGTTTGAGGGGAATTAATTTTGTTTTTTCCTTTTGTCAAAAAAAAAAGGTTTTATAAAAAAAACAAATATAAAGCTATAAAAAAATAAAGCAAAGTTTTTGTAAATAAAAAAAATTTCTACTTTTACGGCTGTTTTAATTTTTGTTTTTTTTATAAAAATATAGAGAAGTTTTAAATGTAGAATAATTTCTTTTTTTATTGATATATTATGTTTTACAAAAATAAAAATAGGAATTGTTTTTATAGATTTGCATCAAAAATAGAAAAAAGTTTAAAAATACAAACATTTAATTATACAAAAAACGGGATAAATTTTAATATTTATATTACGTAACTACAACTTTTCCAAAGTTTTAGAACTTTGGAAAAGTTAAATAACTAACCGTTTGCAGTATAATTATTAATTTTTTAATTTGAACAAAATTTACTCCATTTTTATTTTATTAAATATATAATTTTGAAGTTTTTATAAAAATAAAATTGGTAATTAGATTAGTTAAAATTTCGTTCAGAATATTATAAACTAATTTCAAACATTTACAGATATAAAAAAAGAAAATAAAAAAAGAAAATCATAAAAAGAATACATTTCATTTGTTTCTTTTTTTTTTTTGAAAAGAAAATGAAAAAATAAAAAAAACATAACATAATTAACCAAACGAGAAATGAGGCAACTTAAAATAACCAAACAAGTTACAAACCGCGATACGCCCTCGCTTGATAAGTATTTGCAAGAGATAGGAAAGGTAGAGTTGCTTACGCCCGAAAAAGAAGTAGAACTTGCAAAGCGAATAAAAAAAGGCGATAAAGCAGCACTCAATAAGCTGATTAGAGCCAATTTACGTTTTGTAGTTTCGGTATCGAAGCAATATCAAAACCAAGGTTTGGGATTGCCCGATTTAATTAATGAAGGAAATTTAGGGCTAATTAAAGCAGCTCAGCGTTTTGACGAAACACGCGGGTTTAAATTTATTTCTTATGCCGTTTGGTGGATTAGACAATCTATTTTACAAGCTTTAGCCGAACAAGCCCGAATTGTACGCCTGCCTTTGAATCGAATAGGTTCAATTAATAAAGTAGCCAAAGCGTTTTCTGTTTTGGAACAGAAATACGAACGCGCTCCTACACACGAAGAAATAGCCCGCGAATTGGAAATTGCCCCTTCCGATGTGCGCGATTCGATTGATAGCACCAACCGACACATTTCCATTGATGCTCCTTTGCAATCGGGCGAAAATACTTCGCTCGAAGATATGTTGGTGAACACCGATTTGCCAAGCCCCGATAAAAATTTAATTGCCGATTCTTTAAGCACCGAAATTGAGCGTTCGCTGGCAACGCTTACGCCTCGCGAAGCCGATATTATTAAGCTTTATTATGGTTTGAACGGTGTGCCCGCTCACACGCTCGAAGAAATTGGGGAAAAATTTTATTTAACTCGCGAAAGAGTGCGTCAAATTAAAGAAAAAGCCATTAAAAGACTTAAAACGGCTAATAGAAGTAAATTTTTAAAATCGTATTTGTAAATATATTTTTAATATTGATTATTAGCTATTTAGATAAAATCGAAACATTTGTTTTTTTTAAAATTAAAGGAATTGTTGTTTTTTTTAAAAAAAGTTTTTATATTAAAAAAAATTTTTTTTTATAAAATTCATATAGAAAAATTGCATTATTTGGCTATATATTGAAAATTTTGAAATGTCATACATTTGTTTTTTTTCTACATAAAAAAAAAGAATGAAAAAAATACTCATTGCAATCAGTTTTATTTTATTAAGTACGAATTTATATTCCAGAGAAGCTCAAAAGACTTTAAGTCAATCTATTAACGATGTCTTTGAGCCAATTGTAGCTTTTATGGCACATTTGCTATTTTGGGACCCTTTTGAGGCTTTTGGTTACGAAATGGGAGTTCCGATACCTATTGTTGTCATTTGGCTCATCTTTGGAGCTGTCTATTTTACACTTACAATGAATTTTGTAAATATAAAAGGTTTTAAACATGCTATAAATTTAACACGCGGCGTTTACGACAATCCCAATCATTCGGGCGAAGTTTCTCATTTTCAGGCATTAGCCACAGCATTATCGGCTACGGTAGGCTTGGGAAATATTGCATCGGTGGCTATTGCCATAAGCATTGGAGGTCCCGGAGCTACTTTTTGGATGATAATAGCCGGTTTGCTTGGTATGTCGTCAAAATTTGTAGAAGTTACCCTGGGTGTTAAATATCGCGACATCAATTCAAAAGGTGAAACTTCCGGCGGACCGATGTATTATTTAAGCAAAGGATTTAAAAAATATAATTTCAGTTATTGGCTGCCTTGGCGCATTACGGAAGGCGAAAAAACTGAAAAAAGTTTGGTTAGAACCATCAATTTAGGTCGATTGGGTAAAATTTTATCACTCATTTTTGCCTTTTTAGTTATCGGAGCATCAATAGGCGGAGGCAATATGTTTCAAGCCAATCAATCTTTTGCTCAATTAGCTTATTTATTTCCGGCAGTGAGAGATTATGGCTGGTTTTATGGATTCTTTTTAGCTATTTTAGTTGGAATAGTTGTAATTGGCGGCATTAAATCCATAGCCCGTGTTACAGAGAAAATAGTTCCTTTTATGGCAGCCGTTTATATTTTAGCCGCCCTCGTTATTATTGGAATGAATATTACAAAAATAGGCGATGTTTTTTTGCTCATTTTCAACAATGCTTTTGAAGGCGATGCGCTTAAAGGTGGAATAATCGGCGTTTTAATAACCGGATTTCAGCGTGCTGCCTTTTCAAACGAAGCCGGCATAGGCTCTGCTTCCATTGCCCATTCTGCCGTGCGCACGAATGAACCCATTAGCGAGGGAATTGTTGCCCTGCTCGAACCTTTCATCGACACAGTGATTATTTGCACCATGACCGCTTTAGTTATCATATTTACAGGAGCTTATACAAATCCAGACGGTTTAGAAGGAACTCAATTAACATCACAGGCTTTTGCAAGCGTATTCAGTTGGTTTCCATATTTACTATTGATAATTATCTTTTTATTTGCCTTTTCTACCATGATTTCGTGGTCTTATTACGGATTAAAAGGTTTTAATTATTTATTCAAAGGTGTAATTAAAAATGAAAAATTATCGCGCAATATTTTTTATACTTTCTTTTTACTAACTACCATAGTAGGAGCTTCTTCGAGCTTAGGCACGGTATTGAATTTTTCCGATATGATGATTTTAAGTATGGCATTTCCCAATATTTTCGGGTTGCTTATTTTAGCTCCCGAAGTTAAAGCCGACTTAAAAGATTATTTTAGAAGGGTAAAAAATGGAAACATTAAAAAATATAAATAGTTCTACTTTACGAAGTTAAAAATTCGTAGCTTTGAGCAATGCCTCAAGTTTGCCTCAAAAGAAGAGCTTCTGTAGCAACGGGGGCGCGCCAAGCAACCCCCGTTGCTGAGCTGATAGACTAACTTCGTAAACTAAGAATAGTTTTTTAATTTTTCAAAAAAAATAACGAATTATTGTTATTTTTTTTATTTTTAAAATTGAAATAAATATTTTTTTTGATAAAATAAACCGCTAAGCTATTTTGAAACGGCTGAGCGGTTTTTGTCTTTAGAGGCGGATAGAAAGTTTTTAGGTATTTTATTGATGGAAGAAGATTGATTTTTGTCCACTCATTTCACTAATTACACTCATTTTTTTCCGTAGAACGTAATGGAACACCGATTCTTTCGGAATGTTATGATTTTCACTGATTTTTGTCGGAAAATTATTGTAATTTCACTATTTTTTTGATTTGCTGCGAGTGCATGATTTTTTTTGTAGAATTAATTTATTACAATAGTTTTGTATTATTTTTTTAGAGATTTAAAAAACGGAAAGAATGAGTTTTTTTTGCATATTAAAATATTGATTCTGAATTT
Organism: Paludibacter propionicigenes; assembly: GCA_020721325.1. Taxonomy (GTDB): domain Bacteria; phylum Bacteroidota; class Bacteroidia; order Bacteroidales; family JAIFNL01; genus JAIFNL01. The sequence continues at coordinate 4,405 of DYNA01000079.1, read as the reverse complement.
GCAACAAGCCAATTAAAATAAAATTGAGAGATTCTGTAAAAATAAATAAAATAAGAATTATTAAAATAAATAGCAAAATGAAATTTGAAACAAATCGATTGATAATAAGACCAATAGCATTAAACGATAAAATGGACATTTTCAGCTATCGGGGTGATAAGGAAACCAACCAATTTCAATCTTGGATTCCGGAAACAATTGAAGAAGTTGAAAACTTTATTAGAAAAACATCTACAAAAATTGATGAACCTAATACTTGGTTTCAATTTGTAATTATTGAGAAAGAAAGCAAAAAAATAATTGGAGATTTAGGAATTCATTTTTTTGATAACCACAAAAAACAAGTTGAACTGGGTTGTACTTTGGATAAATATTTTCATAAAAAAGGTTACGCAACCGAAGCTCTAATTTGTGTGATTAATTATTTATTTTTGGAATTGAATAAACACCGAATTATTACGTCAATTGACCCGTTTAATAAAAATTCTGTTCGTTTGGTTGAACGCATAGGATTTCGTAAAGAAGCTCATTTTGTTGAGAGTATATTCGTAAACGGAAAATGGGTAGATGATATAATTTATGCACTGATTGAAAAGGATTGGCAAAATATAAATTCATGAAAATTAATAAAAATGAAAGAAAAAGCACACAATCGGGTAGGAAGAAAATAATCTAAGTTGCTTATTTTCAGAAATCTAACACCAGTCGCACATTCGTTTGAAATCAATCGAATTACCTTATTTAAAATTGTTGTTGTAAAAATACGAAAAAAGATTGATTGAGATTAAAATTTTTTTTTTTTTGAAAATTATTTTTATATTTGCAATTGAGTAATTTTTAATTTTAAAATTTGAATAAGGTTTACACCATTTTTATAATAATAAAATTGGTAATTTGATTTGTTAAAATTTCATTCATATTTTTACCTTATCAATTTTTGTGGTGAATAAAAAAAACGTTACCAAAATAATTTACTATCGATTTGATTTTAAGGCTTTAACAAAATTCAATCTTCATTAATCATTCAACATTACTTATGAGTTATTCGGCTATAAAAAAAGTATTTTCAGATTTTTTTATAACAACAAACGTATTACAAACCAGTTATTTAACTTTTGTAATTTTAGTAGTGATTTACGAAATATTTATTTCTTTCAATCCCCAGATTTTAGTAGAAATAGAACCCTTAAATACAACAGAGTTTGAAGAGGAAATAGCTCATTTTCAAAAAAATCTCAAAAAAAAATCTGAAAAATATCAACAAACAAACTTGCAAGCCGATTTAGAAAAGTTTAAAAACGTCAAATTTTTCAATTTTAACCCCAATTTAGCCACCGAAAAAGAATTTTTATCCTTGGGTTTGACCCAAAAACAAGTCCGGTCTATATTAAATTATCGAAATAAAGGCGGAAAATTTAAAGTAAAAGACGATTTTTCAAAAATTTACACCTTACCACAAGAAGAATTTCAAGTCTTAAGACCTTATATCGATTTACCCGAAAATTTAGAAAAAAACAAAGAAAAATTTACCGAAGAATTAATCGAAATCGAATTATTTAACTTTGACCCAAACACCGCTACAGAAAACGATTTAATGCGTTTGGGACTTTCGCCAAAGCAAATACAAACCATTCAAAATTATTTAAGCAAAGGCGGAAAATTTAAAGCCAAAGAAGATTTCAAAAAAATGTATGCCATTTCGCTTGAACAATATCAACAATTAGAACCATACATTGTTATTTCGGCCATAAGCTCACAAACAAATTCCAAACCCGAACAAGTAACTTACGAAAAAACAATTTTTTATGCCGATTTGAACACATCAAGCGAAGAAGAGCTAATAAAAATAGCCGGAATTGGCAAATTTTCGGCAAAAAAGATAATTGAATACCGAAATCAATTGGGCGGATTTATAAAAATAGAACAATTAATGGAAGTCAATGGCATGTTTGAAAATAATTTTATAAAAGCTAAGCCATTTTTAACCATTGATTTGACAAAAGTAAAAAAGATAAATCTCAATTTAGCCGATTTTACAGAACTCATTAAACACCCATATTTAGAAAAAGAAGACGTAGATAAAATACTGAAATACAGAAACAAAAAAGGAAAATTTACCCATCTGGAACAGCTCGTAGAAAAGGAAATCCTTCCACAAACACTTTTTTTAAAATTAAAACCCTATTTAAAATTATAAAAAAAATACAAAATATTAAAAAACAAATAGTTAAGAATAAAAAAAAACACAACAAACAAAAAAAAATAAAAAAAAAAGCATTTAAAAATTTTTTTATTAAAATAAATTTGAATATATTTAACTAATTAATAATTTTGCAGCTCAATTTTTTATAAATAATTAATAAATATGATAATAATACCAATAAAAGAAGGCGAAAACATTGAAAGAGCCTTAAAAAGGTTCAAGAGAAAATTTGAAAAAACAGGAGTAATCAAAGAATTACGCGGCAGAAAAGCCTATAAAAAACCTTCTGTTAAGAAAAGAGAAGAACTGCAACATGCTGTTTACATACAGCAATTGCAAAAACAAGCCGAAGAAGCATAGTTTTGGCATGTTCTCATTGAAAATAGTATAGGAAACAGATAATTGCATAAAAATTTGCTAAAAATTTGTATTGTCTGTTTGCCTTTACTTTTTTCATACATTTTATTGAAAATTCTAAAAAATCAAATAATTAAATCTCTTTTTTTGGAAATTATTCAATCCGCTTTTTCAAATTTTTTTATAAAAAGTTTTATTTTATTGGATTATGTATTTAGAATCTTTTATTGATTTTTTACAAAACGAAAAAAGATACTCGCCACATACTCTAAAAGCTTATAGAACCGATATTGACGAATTTGAAAAACTTTGCTTACAAAAATTAAATATTGACATTCAAAATGTTAATAAAAAGCAAATACGAAATTGGTTGGTTGAATTAGTAGAGAAAAAAAACTCAAACATATCCATAAACAGGAAACTATCGAGTATTAAATCTTATTTTAAGTATTTGAAACGCAATAAATTAGTCGATAAAAATCCAACAACGGAAATCACATCACTAAAAAAGCCCGATAAAATACCTGTTTTTGTAAAAGAAGAAAATTTAAACAAACTTCTTTCAGAAGAAGAAAACTCTTATTTTACAAGCGATTTTCAAGGAGTTAGAGATAACTTAATCATTGATTTATTATATTCTACGGGCATACGTATCAGCGAATTACGAACACTGCAAGTTCAGAATGTCGATTTAGAAAACCTTTCAATAAAAGTAGTAGGTAAGCGAAAAAAAGAAAGGAGGATTCCTATAAATGTAAAACTCAAAAATAAAATACAACAATATATTTTGCTTGAAAAAGAACAATTTCAGCAAAAACAATCGAAATATCTACTGGTAACCAACGCAGGTAAAGATTTATACGATATGTTTATATATAGATGTGTACAAAAATATTTGAGTTTTATTACCAGCCAAAATAAAAAAAATCCTCATATACTTAGGCATAGCTTTGCAACACATTTGCTTAATAATGGTGCAGAATTAAATAACATAAAAGAACTATTAGGACATGCAAATTTAGCTGCTACTCAAGTATATACTCACAATACATTTGAAAAATTAAATTACATTTATAAACATGCTCATCCACGAGCAAAAAACTAACCGGAGGTATTATGAAAATAGCAATTAATAGTATCGGTTTTGATGCTGACAAAAAATTGATAGAATTTATCAACAAAAAAGTAGGCAAATTAGCTACTTTTTACGAAAAAATAATCGATAGCGAAGTTTTTTTATCGCTCGACAATAACACAACCGGAAAAAATAAAATTTCAAAAATTAAAATTGATATACCCGGCGAAACTCTCTTTGCAGAAAAGGAAGCCGTTAGTTTTGAGGAAGCTACAGACCTTTCGGTTGAAGCTTTGCGTCGTCAATTAAAAAAGCATAAAGAGAAAGAAAGAGAATAAATTAAAAAAAAATAAAATTATTTTTAAATTTATTTTGTAGAATAAATAAATTGTCTTTATATTTGCACGCCGAAAAAAACGGATAAACTCACTTTGAGTTAAGTTCTTAAAATAAGATGCCGATGTAGCTCAGTTGGCCAGAGCAGTTGATTTGTAATCAACTGGTCGGGGGTTCGAATCCCTCCATCGGCTCTTTTATTTTTTTAATGAATAGCAAAATTAAGACTTTTATTTAAAAAAAATCTTTTTTTTTAAGTTCTTAAAATCCATCGGGGGGATTCCAGAGCGGCCAAATGGGGCAGACTGTAAATCTGTTGTCTGACGACTTCGGAGGTTCGAATCCTCCTCCCCCCACAAAATAAAATAAGCGGGAGTAGCTCAGTTGGTAGAGCGGCAGCCTTCCAAGCTGCAGGTCGCGGGTTCGAACCTCGT
>DYNA01000078.1 GCA_020721325.1 Paludibacter propionicigenes | reverse complement strand
AAAAAAACTTTTGGTATTAGCATAGCAACGGGGTCGCTTTAAGCGACCCTGTTGCTTCGCTTGGAGCTTGGAATTAGCAGTCGGGGTCGCTTCGGAGTGATACAGGTGGCTTCGAGTCATCGTATCACTCGCACAGAGCTGGCATGAGCGACCCCGCCATATAAATTCCATACTTTTTATGTACTCGCAGACCATAGGGACAACACATGCCTTGTCCCTACAATATACTTTAAAAAAAAAGCTGCACAAACTGTGCAGCCTTTTTTAAGCTATGCTTCAAACGGAAACTTTGGCAAAGTTTTAATTACAAATCACTTACATAAAAATAAAAGCTCAAATAATAACCGTTTGAAATATAAATAATAAAACATTTAAAGTACATGCAAAATTAGCAAAAAACTAATAACTTCCGGTCATAATGAAAAGCGGTTGGTTTACAAATTCGCGATACTGAGGGCGCAAACGGTCGGTATCATAAAAGCGGGCAACATCAATTTTTTTAAATCCGCTCACAATATCCACCGGCACGTTGTCGTAGCGACCGTTTTTGAGAATAACCAAACGTCCGTGTATTCCTTTCAAAATCAGGTCGAGAGCTAAGTTTCCAAAAGCCATTGGCACAATGCTGTCAATAGCATCGGGGTCGCCGCCGCGCACCATATAGCCCAAGTTTTGGTAAATAGTGTTGATGCGTTTACCGTTATTGTATTTTTGCGAAAGCTCTTTAATTTCGGCAGAAACAATATTTCCAATTCCGCCCAATTTGGCATGACCGAACATATCTTTTTCGGCATCGGCAAACATCATTTCGCCGCCAGCAAACATGGCACCTTCCGAAACCAAAACCACAGAATATTTGCTCGGATTTTTATTGCGGTCTTCTACCAAAAGTCGAGTAAGATTATCAATATCAAATTGATGCTCAGGTATAACGCAGCGATTAGCCGAACCTGCCATAGTGGGCAAAAGTGCAGTATATCCGGCATAGCGTCCGAAAACTTCCATTACCAAAATGCGCTCGTGCGAACCGGCTGAAGTACGCAAAGTGTTGGTTAAACTAATGGTTCGCGTTACGCAGGTGCTAAAGCCAATGCAATAATCCGTTCCCGGAACGTCATTGTCCATGGTTTTTGGAATGGCAACCACTTTAAAACCTTCTTTGTACAAACGAACCCCGTAACTCAAGGTATCGTCTCCGCCTATCGGAATTAAAAATTCAATTCCCAACCAATTCAAATTCGATAAAATAACGGGAGTTAAATCATTAACCTCTTGATTGTAATCAGCTCTTAAATGCTCAGGCACAGACGCTTTGGGCATGTGGCTGGGGCGCGTGCGCGAAGAGTGCAAAAAAGTACCGCCCGTGCGACCAATTTTATTTACCAAAGCCTCGTTTAGCTCAATGTAGTTGTTTGAATTATCAAAATCCTTATCTTGAATAAGTTCTGTAATACCAGCCCAACCTCTTCTAAGCCCTATTACTCGATATCCTTCACGTGTGGCGCGAATGGTTACGGCTCTAATAGCCGGATTTAAGCCCGGTACGTCGCCGCCACCGGTCAAAATGCCTATGGTTCCTTTATAATTTTTTCCCATAATTTTTAATTATTTTTGTTTTCTTTTTTAAAAAAAAGTCTTGTTAATTTTAGCGTAAAAATAATTACATTTTATTCTTTTTCCAAAAGTTTTTTTAAATATTTTTTTAATATAGCAAAGAGGTCGCTTTGAGCGACCCCTTTGCTTGGCTTGTTGCTAAGCCAATAAGAGATTGAAAACCAACTCTATCCGCTTAGTAAAAAATAATAGCAAAACAAAACAAAATAAAACCTTATTTCCTTATTTTAAAATTCATAAAACATGCGGAAAAAGTAAAATTCATTTTTTCGCGCATAATAAACAGACCAGAATAAAACCTTAGCAAAGTTCTATTATTCAATTTATTAAAAAAGAATTCACAACAACCAAACAAGGCATCTCTCTTTTTTTATTCATTATAAAAAAAAGATTTTATTTTTGCCAAAGCAAAATTTTATTTTTTTTAAAACACGAATTTAGAAAAAGTAAATTAAAATTTGTATATTTGTGCGGTTTTTACAAAAAAAATATATTCATTTTTTTTTTGAAAAAAAAGATGTAAAATATTGATTTTAATATATTTAAAAAACATTCAAAAAATATTAAGAAATAAAATAAAATGTTAAAGACAATAAAAAAATAAAAAAGTTGATATTTTTTTATTGCTCAAAATCATAAGGTTAAAAAATAAATATGACAGAAAAAAAAGAGATTAAAGACAAATTAGTAGCAAAAGTAATTGAAGCAATAGAAGAAAAAAAAGGCAAAAACATAGTTGCTTTAAATTTAAAAAAAATAGATTACGCCGTATGCGATTATTTTGTAATTTGCGATGCCGAATCAACCACGCAAGTAAGTGCAATAGCCAACGAAATAGAACATTTAACACAAGAAGATTTAATGACAAAAGTTTGGCGCAAAAGCGGTTACGAAAATGCGCAATGGATTTTGCTCGATTACGGAAGTGTAGTGGTTCATGTATTTCAGAGCGAATCGCGCGAGTTTTATAAATTAGAAGAACTCTGGGCAGATGCCAAATTTACTTACGTGAATTAAGAAAGTGGATTTAATTTTTGTTAAAAAAAGGTTGGTATAATACTTGTAAATGCAAAAATAGAAACTTAAAACTTAAAAATGAAAACGAATAAATCACAAAGTTGCAAAAAAAATTACAAAGAACTCTAAGTTTAGTTTCCTTTCATTTTTTCTTTGTAGCGAATATTTTATAATGTATTGTTTACTTGGCGATTAAGTATTTCAATTTCGATTTTTTAAGCATTTAAAAAAAGCAAAACCGACAGAATTAAAAAAGAATGGCAGAAATAGAAAACAACAATACCCGACAAAATCAAAATAATTTGGGCAATACGAACAATAAGCCCAAATCCAAGTTTAATGTTTATTGGATTTACGGAATTATAGCACTGATTTTCTTTGGCTTACAGTTTCTCGACTTTGGAGGAGAACCTGCAAAAATAACATGGAGCGAATTTAAAAGAGAATTATTAGCTACCAACTCGGTAAAAGAATTAATAGTAGTAAACAGAGACCGAGCAGAGGTTTATTTAACCTCTGAAGCTTATAATTCAGGCAAATTCAAAGGACTTTTGAGCCGAAGTTTTGCACCTTCTACCCCCGATGGACCTCATTTTTATTTTACAATTCCCTCGGTAGAGGTTTTTGCAAAAAATATGGAGGAAACGCAAAAAGAACTTCCCGAAATTTCTCGAATTGAACCCAGTTACGAAACCCGAAAAGACCACATGGGCGAGATAATCAGTTGGTTATTACCACTTTTGATTATAGTTGCCGTTTGGCTTTTTATTTTTAGAAAAATGAGTGGAGTAGGAGGGGGCGGTGCCGGCGGTATTTTCAGCATTGGAAAATCCAGAGCCAAACTCTTTGATAAAGAAGACAGTCAGGTTAAAATTGACTTTAAAGACGTAGCCGGTTTGGCAGAAGCCAAAACTGAGGTAATGGAAATAGTCGATTTCTTAAAAAGCCCTGAAAAATATACCGATTTGGGTGGAAAAATTCCAAAAGGCGCACTGCTTGTTGGACCTCCCGGAACGGGTAAAACACTGCTTGCCAAGGCAGTAGCCGGCGAAGCGCATGTTCCGTTTTTTTCCATGTCGGGTTCGGATTTTGTGGAAATGTTTGTAGGCGTTGGAGCTTCGCGTGTACGCGACCTTTTTGCGCAAGCCAAAGAAAAAGCACCGTGCATCATTTTTATTGACGAAATAGATGCCATTGGACGCGCCAGAGGAAAAAATTTGGCTTACAGTTCAAATGACGAACGTGAAAATACTTTGAATCAGTTACTTACCGAAATGGACGGTTTTGGTACAAACAGCGGCGTAATCATTTTGGCTGCCACCAACCGAGCTGACATTTTGGACAAAGCCCTACTAAGAGCCGGACGTTTTGACAGACAAATTCATGTCGAATTGCCAGACTTAAACGAACGCGAAGAAATTTTTAAAGTTCATGCAAAACCTTTGAAAATGGATACCGAAATCGAACTTTCGTTTTTGGCTAAACAAACTCCCGGATTTTCGGGTGCCGACATAGCCAATGTGTGCAACGAATCGGCTCTGATTGCTGCGCGCCATGGGAAAGATAAAATTGAAAAACAAGATTTTCTCGATGCCATTGACCGAATTGTAGGTGGTTTGGAAAAAAAGAACAAAATTATAGCTCCACACGAACGGCGCACCATTGCCTTTCACGAAGCCGGACACGCCACGGTGAGTTGGCTTTTGGAACATGCCAATCCGCTGATAAAAGTTACAATTATTCCGCGCGGAAAAGCTCTTGGCGCAGCTTGGTATCTGCCCGAAGAACGCCAAATTACTACCAAAGAGCAACTTTTTGACGAAATGTGCGCCACACTCGGCGGACGTGCATCGGAAGAAATTAATTTCGGTAAAATTTCAACCGGCGCTTTAAACGATTTGGAAAAAACAACCAAATTGGCTTACGCAATGGTTATGTATTACGGAATGAGCAAGAAAATTGGAAATCTGAGTTATTTTGACTCTTCGGGACAAACCGAGTACAGTTTCAATAAACCCTACTCAGAAGAAACTGCCGAAGTAATTGACAAAGAGGCTAAAGAAATTATTGAACAACAATACGAAAGAGCAAAAAAAATATTAATTGACAACAGTAAAGGTTTAACTCAGTTAGCAAATTTATTGCTCGAAAGAGAAGTCATTTTTGCAGACGATTTGGAAACTATTTTCGGAAAACGAAGCGAAATGTAATAAAAAAAAGCCGATATTTTTTATCGGCTTTTTTTATTTTCAATTTTTAAATAATTGATGAATTGCTTTAAAGACTTTAAATGTCATTTTTTTTAAAAAAGTATTTTTATAGTATATAAAATCTGTTTTTTTTTGTCAAAAAAATTAATAAACAGATAATTATATGTTTATTTGTAGGTATTTTTTAAACAATCGGAGCAAAGACTTTCACAAAGCGAAAGATAAACTTTTGGATTTGAGCTTTTGTAAAAAAAAAAAAAAAATATATTTTGCTTTTTTAGTAACAAATTAGAAATCAAAGTTTTATTATCCCAAAAATAAAACTTTGTTTTTTTTTTAACAAAAATATGCTTTTTTTTTGTTAAAATGAAAAAAAAACTATAATTTAGTGATTATTTAAAGATAAAATAACTTTAGAAAATTAACAGAAAAAAAAAGTTTTTTTGTTAAAATCTTTTCGCTAAAACGTAGAAATATGGAAAACTGGAAAAAAATACGGAGTTTCGGTCATTATTATGAAGCGGAACTAAGAAAAATAATTTTGAGAAATAACGCTATTCCAACAGTAGTGCTTGCAAAACAAGATACTGCATTTCTCATTGGCGAGTATGAATTGTATGTGGGAGAGAGCTATATTGAAGTTGCAAACATAATACTTGAAGAATTTAGAGGTTGGCGCAAGGTAAATTCGTTTCCTGTTTTGCAGCCGGTTGAAATCGTTCAAAACCACTTAGAATCAGAGGGTTTCAAAGTTTTTTTTAATCAAAACAACCAATTGGGCGAGTTTGAATTGTTTGTAAAAAATGAAGATGCCGAAAAAGCCTTGCTTTCAATTGACTCTATGAAACCTTGGGTGCTTTTGAATAGTTACGAAACGGTCAAACAAGCCGAATTTAGAGTTTCGCACTTGGCAAAATACGGTGTAGAATGTATCATAATAAAACGCAGAGCCTCTGATAAACATTTAGTTAGCGTAGATGTTTTGGTTTCGCCCACAAAATATAAATTGGCAATGGAAGTGGTAAATGAAATGGTGGGCTGGAATTTTATAGAAAAATACAAAAACAAAAAAGAAGCTTTTTTAATTCTGAAAGTGCTTGAAAAAGAAGGAATTGAGGTTTTAACAAAATTTTTAATTTCGCCGGAAGAAAAAATAAACTACATTGAATTGTATGTTCAATTCAGCCATATTGAAAAAGCCAAAACTTTAATAGCTCAGAAAAAAGAATGGGTAGAATTGGCACGATTTGAAAAATTGTATCAAGTGGAAATGATACGCGAAATTTTGAAACAAAACGAAATACATTCCATTTTTATCAACGAAAAAAGTTCTATGTTTTTATTAGGCGAGTTGGTCATTTATGTATTGAAAGAACATCTCGAAGAAGCTCAGGAGTATTTAGATTCGTGGAAAATTGTTTTGGGCGAAATCGATGAAGATACATTAACCAATTTATAAAAAATTATAAACTTTTTTAAAACAAAAAAAATTGAATACTTTTATAAAACGAACTCTAACCGGAATTGCTTTTGCACTTGTATTGGTTAGCAGCATCATTTTTTCACAATATTCATTTGCTATTTTAATGCTCATTATCATATTGTTGGCTGTAAATGAATTTCATAGTTTAATTTATAAAGAACGCCAAATAAGCTTTTTAGGTTCTTTGGCGGCAATATTGGTTTTTTTAAGTCATTATTTTTATGCTTCTCAAATAGTAAGTTTTGAGGTTTTATTAGTTAATTTATTGATATTCATTGCTATTCCAATTGTAGAGCTTTATCGTTCGCACGAAAAACCCTTTGAGCATATTGCCGTACTTTTTACCGAAATAATTTATTTAGCATTGCCATTTAGTTTGCTCAATTTTATTGTTTTCGATTCCAATGCACACTATTCGCCGATTGTTCTTTTGGCATTTATTTTTATGATTTGGGCAAACGATACCGGAGCTTATTTAGTTGGTAGCCAAATAGGTAGAACTCCACTTTTTAAAAAGCATTCGCCAAAGAAAACCATTGAAGGCAGTTTGGGTGGTGTATTATTGACGCTTGTAGTAGCATATTTGTTTTTTCATTTTTGGGCAACTTATTCGCTTGTTGAGTGGTTAATTTTAGGGGTTTTGGTTACTGTTTTCGGTACTTTGGGCGATTTGGTAGAGTCGATGCTTAAAAGAAGTTTGCAGGTAAAAGACTCCGGCAATTTGCTTCCCGGACACGGAGGCGTTTTAGACCGATTTGATAGCATCATTTTATCGGCACCTGTGGTTTTTATTTACTTAGAATTAATTAAAATTTGGTAAAATAAAGCGGAATTAGATTTGAAACGTTAAAAAAAAATTCTAAAATGGAAAAAAATATTTATTTTTGGAAAAAATGAATTGTATTTTTAAGCAAAAAAATAAAAGAATTATTCTATAAAAACTATAAAAAATTATAATAAAATGAAAATACATAAAGAAGGACGCATAACTGTTTTTTTTGTAGTGTTTCTGCTTTTAACCATTAATGTTTTATTGGTTTTATATGTTAGCAACTTTTTAGTATTCAAATATTTGGTGCAATTTGTATCGTTTATTTTTTTACTATTTATACTTCACTTTTTCAGAAAACCCGACCGACAAATAATAGTAGATAAAAATGGAATTTTAGCTCCGGCAGATGGAAAAGTTGTTGTAGTAGAAGAAGTTATGGAAAATGAATACTTTCAAGACAGCCGAATGCAAATTTCAATTTTTATGTCGCCCATGAATGTGCATGTAAATTGGTATCCGATTGCAGGGAAAATTTTGTTTTCTAAATATCACAAAGGCAAGCATTTAGTGGCTTGGCACCCGAAATCGTCCACTGACAACGAGCGCAGTTCGGTGGTTATCAAATCGAAATTTAATGACAAAGAAATTTTAGTTCGCCAGATAGCTGGAGCTGTCGCTCGCCGAGTAGTTTGCTATGCTAAAGAAAATCAAGATGTTATGCAACAAGGCGAAGAACTGGGATTTATTAAATTTGGTTCACGAGTTGATGTTTTTGTGCCTTTAGATACTAAAATTTTAGTAAAATTAGGCGATAAAACCATTGGCAGACAAACTGTTATAGCTGAGTATTAATCCTGCGAACAGTTTTTTCAATTCATTGATAGCGCAAATTATAAGGAATAAAAAAAATTTAACAAAACAACCGAATAAAGCTTTTTTTGAGAAATTCTGATAACAAATTATTACATTGTTACCTGTTTTATTGTTGTCATTTTACAAAAAAAGCGTAATAAAAAATTTAATTTCGTTAGTTTGTAAAAGTTGCTATTATTTGTTGCTACCGAAATTTTGTAAAAAAAAAAAATTATGTTACCTGAAATTTTAAAAAACGATTTAATAAAAAATACTTGGGAACTTAAAAAGCAAACACCGGTTATTTTTTTTTCAAAAGAGCAATTGATTTATAATTATATTTTTTTCAAAGAAAAATTAAATCTAAGAGATGAAGATATTTTTTATTCGTTGAAAACAAATTATGAAGACATTGTGGTTGAATGTCTGAATCAACTCAATTCTAATTTTGAAATTGCTTCTTTGGGCGAACTGGAATTGATGAAAGAACATTTGATTTCGCCTAAGCGAATAATTTTTAGTAATCCGGTAAAAATACCTGAGCATATTATTTGTGCATACAAATATGGAGTGAATGTTTTTGCATTCGATACGGAATCGGAATTGCAAAAATTGCAAAAATATGCTCCAAAATCGAAGGTTTTTTTGCGTTTGAAGATTCAAAACGATGGAGCGGAATGGAAATTGGAAGAAAAGTTTGGTGCTTCAAAATCGGAAGGCATTGAGCTTTTGGAATTGGCGCAAAAGTATGATTTGCAAGCCTGTGGCATTTCTATACATGTGGGTTGGAACAACGATAGCATAGAAAATTGGGCTAATGCCATCGAAAAAATTAAATCGGTATTGAAAAAAATAAATTTTCCGCAATTACCTCTCGAATTTGTTAATATTGGGGGTGGTTTTCCGGCGCACAATGTTAATCAATACGAACTGTTGGAAAACATTACCGAAACCCTTCTACCAATGCTTAACAGCTTGAAAAACAAATACAACCTGCGAATTATTGCAGAGCCGGGTTCGTTTATTGTAGCTAATTCGGCGGCATTGGCTACGAAGGTTTACGATATAGTGAAGCGTGAAAATAGAATTTGGGTTTTTGCCGATACCGGAATTATGCAAGGCTTTGCTTGGATACTTAGTAAATTGAAATACAATATTTTACATTCAGATTATTTAATTGAAGATATAGAAGAAGTAGAGAAATTTGTTTTGACCGGTCCTACAGTCGATAGCCACGATGTTTTTTCAAAACATGTTTTTTTACCGAAAAATTTAAAAATCGGAGATCTATTATTCATTTGTCCTGCTGGTGCATACATTAGTTCTTCGAGAGAATACAACAAGTTTTCATTTCCTAAGTTTATAGGTAATCAGCGGTAAAGAATAACTGTTTAACCAAACGTTAAATTGGCAAATCACCGTATATATCTGTAAATAAACAGCTTATTTGATAATCTTTTTTCGCATTTTGTGAAAAATTGATACGAAGAATCTTTGCAATCGATTTCTTATTTTTAGTAAAATGTTATTATTTTTCTTTTTTTCTAATTTACAAATTAAACAAAATGGAGAAACGATATGCCAAATTTTCTTTTGTAGTAGGCAGAGCATAAGCACCATAGCGATAATAAACCCCGAACCCGTAACCAATGATGTTTATTTGTTTAAAAATATTATTCACCATAATTCCCGATTCCCAATATCCTTTTTCCAATGTTTTAAAAGCTATTTGACTGTGTAATTGTGGTTTGTCAATATTTCCGATGGCAAAATGCGTAATCAATTCAATGGTGGGTTTAAATTTTTTGGTTTTTAGCAACAAACTTCCTAAATCCTGTCTAAAATATGCAGCAACAAATTGCGAAGATAAAAATTCATTCATTCGCATCGTAGCAAAACTGTTTATCGTTTCTATTGAAAAGTTTGAATAAGCCTCGTTGCCATTATAGAGCTTAAAATAAGGCACTTCGCCCCAAACTTTTCCGGCAGTGAATTGGAGAGAGGTTTTGCCAAAAGATTTTGTAAGAAAAGACCATTTTATTTTTGTTTCGGCACGGTAATAATCAAAATTCGCATCTTCCCATTCAAAACCTTTGGTTAAATTTACGAAAAATACCGGATTTGCTATATTTTGCAAAGGCACAAACTCATTGTCAATAAATGCTTTTTGCTCTTTGGGCGCGTAGCGTAATTGCAATTGCGTTTCAAAAAAATGGAAATGGCTGGTATTTAGAGAATTAAAACGATAAAAATTTTCTTTCGGAAGCCAATAATCGGAATAAACGGTATTAAGATTCATTTGTAAATGCTTGGTAACCATTCCGTTTAATCCTACTGAATAATTTTTGAAATAAATCATATCCGACACCAGATATTTGCGATACATTTCAGAAGTGTTAAAATTGTATTTTTCTAAAAATGAGTAATTTGCAGCTTCCATTACATCGTTTTGATGTTGAAAATTTATTTTTAAATCGCGTTTTTGCCAAATGTTTAATTGCAGGTTTGAGCCATATTTCCATTGCTTATCGCCCAGAGCATAAGCACCATAGCCACCAATGGAAAAGAAACGCGATACTTTTGTGTTGGTTTTTGCGCCCATTCCAAAACGAAAATCTTCAAATTCTTTGAAAGTTATAAATTTTTCAATTTCGAGGTCAAAAATCCAAAACGGAATAAAACCTTTGCTCAAGGTTTGAATGGTTTTAAGTCGCAAATCCAAATGCGCTGCTTTGCCCAGACTATCAATGATTTGATAAGTATTTTTTTCTTTTTTATCGAGTGTTTGCAAACGGTTTTGATTCCAAAAAAGGCTGTCTTTTCGAGTGGCATCGGGATTAATTTCCAATTCGGCTACCGAAAAATCTTTTTTGCCAAAAGGCGGATTGATGCGAATGTTGTAATTATATCCTCTTGAATACCAATAAGTTTCGAGCTGTAATGTTCCGGCTTGTGCCACTACGTTTTGAAACACCATTTTGGTAATCATTTCGGTAGGAAACCAGTATTGATTATCGATAAGTTCGTAATTTTGAGTTATTTCGGTTGCTACTAAGCCTTCTTGTGCAATGGGCTTTGCTACAACGTTTTGCACAGCATATTTATAGGAATTGATGCTCAAAACTCCTTCTAAAGCTTCAAAATTTTTGCCTTTTTTGGGCTTAAACGAGATGATAAAAACCGTGTCGCCGCGTGCCGTGAAAGTGGTGTCTTCGATGTTAAAAAAATACCGTTTCGTGCTGCCTTTGCTTATCGGATTGATGTAGCGACTTTCGGCAATGGTGAGCATTTCGTCATAAAATGAAAAGGATTGCAATTGAGTAGCCAACATAAACAGCGAGGCATCTTTAAACCCCGCAACTCTCGATGCCACAATGCGTTCGCTGATTTTTGCCGGTTTTTCAAACTTTCGCTCACTCAAGGATTCCATCATAAAAAAGTATAAGCTGTCTATAATTTTTTTTGCTTTTATATAAGAAGTGTCGTTCCTAATCGAATCGATGTTCATTTTTTTTTCGTTAGCCATTTGCAGCGACTTGTCCAAATCCATAGTTACAACTGCCTTATTATAAGCCGTTAGCGAATAGGACGAGAGATGGTTTGGGTCATTTAGCTCTTTATTTTCTACCGCTTGACGTATAATTCTATGCGCCGGATTTTCTTGTGAAAAAACCGTAATTTCTTCTATATCAAAGGTTTTTGATTTCAATCGAACGGTTAAATTGCTTTTGCTTTTAATTTCGGCTAAGGAAAAAAATTGGGTTTCGTAACCTAAATAACTGAATTGCAAAAATTCGACTTTTGGCGTAAGCTCCAATTCAAAATATCCGTCTATGGAGGTTGTAAAACCTTCTTTTTGCTTGTTGTAAACTACATTTACAAACGGTAGAGTTTGTCGAGTAATATTGTCGATGACAACTCCGCTAATTTTTGTAGTTGAAACAGTTTGCCCCAAAATAAAAAGGGAATTGAAAATAAAAAAATACAGTAAAAGCTTTCTTTTCATTTTTATAGAATTATTTTTTCAAAATATTGGTAAATTTTTCCGTTTTTTTTTGAAATATAAAAAGTTTATTGTTTAAAGTAATTTTTCGATTAAATCGGTAAATTTTGGATAATTTTTAAGCATAAAACTTTTTTCGGGAATAAAAAAATCATCGTAATGAAATCCGGGCGCAACTTGGCAGCTCACTAAAATATACGAATTGGGTTGGTTTACGGTGCAAGCAAAAAATGTATTTCGCGTTATTAAAACTTGCGGACATTCGCCTTGCAAAACATCTAATCCGATTTGTTTTTTTATCAAACTTTGGTTTTCACCAAATAAAAAGAGAGTTGCCGAACTGCCGGCGTGAAAATACCACACTTCGTCTGATAAAATTTTATGTATTTTTGAAACTTCACCCGATTTTATCAAATAGTAAATGGTTGAATAATAATATCTTTCATCGTTGTATCTCGATGGTAGATTTTGTTTTGTTATTTTTTCTTGCGATTTGTAAATTTCTCTAAAATATCCACCTTCAATGTGTTTTTCTAATTTTAGATTGCAAATCCAATATTCTGCATCGGGCATTTTGTTTTAAAAAAAATAATTTTCGAAATTTAGTTAAAATAATGTTTTTCAAACTTTTAGGAGCTTGATTTTTTGCATTCAAACTATTTTTTTATGTGTATGACAAACACCTTGTTTTTTTCCAATCGAGGTTTTATGCTTGAAACATAAATTACTGATAATCAAAAACAAACATGATGTTTGTTATACACATTAAATTTTCACAATTTGCAATTTATTTTTTTAAGCTATCCACATTTGGGCTGTGCGTGGAGGAATGAACAACTCAAACTCTTGGGTGGTTATCGTAAATCCATGACTGTGCAACAAGTCTATAAATGGCTCATTTTTAATTAATTCGGAAGTATTGAAGCGAGCATAAACATTGTCGTCCGATTTATTTATTGCCACAATTCCCCGATTGCCTCTACCAAAAACAATGCACTGCTGATTTTGAAACAAAGGGTACATTTTTTCGCCGTGCATAGCGTTGTGAAAACGTATCATTTGCACTACGTCGGGGCGATTGAACGAATTAGCCCAGCGATTCAAATCTTCGGGAAAAATACTTGCCGACTCGTTATGGTCGGAAAAAACCAGCGGAACACCGCCATCGCGCCCAAAAATATAGGCATTTGCCAAATGCTCGTCTTGTTTTTCAAACATCAGATTGCGAAAACAATCGTTTAAAGGCAAATCGTGATTAACGGTAAAAGTAACGGCTCTGTACCAAGGCAATGCGTTATTTTGCGCCTCCGGCTGAATAAGCCATTCGAGCGAACCAAAAAAGCCAAACGCCTCGCGCATGGTTCTGAAAAGCACAAAATCATAAGCACTCATGGTGGTTTCGTTCAAAAAAGGCTTCATAAAAATCTCTTCATCTTCAGGGGAAACGGTCAAGATTTCGCCAAATAAAAACTTATCTTTCATAAAATCTTGTTTGGCAAAATTATCAATTTGCTTTTGCGAAATGTGTTTTACGGCATCAATTCTAAAACCGTCAAATCCCATTTCTACCATTTTTTTAAACAAAATCCGATGCTGTTCCAAAACCCAATCGTTTGCGCTCAAATCGGGCAAATTGCTTAATTGATAGTAAATTACCTCTTCTCTGTCGAGCCAGTCGTCAATGTTTTCGTTTTTGTTAAAATCCCAAGCCGAAAATAAACCTTCCGATAAATCGCCATACAATTTATTTTGTTCAAAAAAATCTTTTTCCGTTTTGTATTTTTCCAATTCTTCATCGCCCGGAAAATAGAAACGCTGAGGTCTGTTTTCGTAAGCCATGTGATTTACAACCATATCCACAAAAACTTTTAAAGGCGGTTTGGCATTGTGGCATTTTTGAATGATGAGTTCAAGTTGCTTTTTATTGCCTAAATATGAATACAAAACCCTGTAATCTTTTGGTTGATAGCGTTGCCACCAAGCAGAGCCATTTGGGTCTGAATACAAAACCGGAGGCAACAAAATAGCTCCGTAGCCGGCAGCAGCTATGTCGTTTATTTTTTCAATTATTTCAGAATACTTCCAGTTAAAAGCATGTAATATAACGTTGTGCATGGCTCGTTGTTTTTATTTTTTTTACTTATTTTACAAAAATTTTTTTTTTAAAAGGATAAAATTTTTTATGCAAAATACGATATTTTTTTCTAAAAAAAAAAGATTAATGAAAAGTTTATGAAAAAAAGTTTAAAAAAAATCAAAAATCCGTAAATTATTGTGCCAATTTACTAATAAACAAATTATTAGCAATAAACTTGCGGATTTTAAGTATTAATCATTTTCATTCTTATTTTGAATATTTTCAGTCAATTGCTTTATTTTCTGAGTATTAATTTTTCATTTTTATCTCATTTTCAATTTGTTTTAACTCTTCGATGTCATTCCAATCTGCTTGTAAAGCATCAAAGGCTTTTCTTTTTTTATCAAACTCTAAATAAATTTCATTTACGTGTTTTTCCATATCTATTTTGCTTATAGAACCGGCATTTTGTAATACTTTTTTGTCTTGAAATTCAATGATTTTATCAACATTCTCACGCCAAAAATTCATTGTAATATCCATTCTGTTTTTGGCTCTTAATTCGGCACTTTCGAGAAAAATGACAACTAAACGATTTAAGGTATCTATCTCATTTTCAGTTAAATAATTTTTAGCTATGTAAATATCCTGTTTTCGCACTACCGAGCCTTTCCATGAAGTCAAGTTCATATTCGGCTCATTTGCATTTGCACGCTCAACAATTATTTCTGCTGGGGTTTTGCCTGTTACAGCATAGTGAAGTTTGTTTTGAGTTTCGGCAAAAAACATTTGAGTTGCTTTATCTGTTTTATCATAATCGCTACTCAATGCAAATAAATCTCTCAATTTTTGATAAAAACGTTTTTCAGAAGCACGAATATCTCTAATCCGCTCTAAAAGTTCATCAAAATAATCGGGTCTGCCGTCTGGATTCTTTAATCTTTCGTCATCCATTACAAACCCTTTTATCATGTATTCTTTTAGGTTTTTGTTTGCCCAAATTCTGAATTGTGTACCGCGTTTGCTTCGTACTCTAAAACCTATTGCCAATATCATATCCAACGAGTAGAACGTAACGTTATATTCTTTGCCGTCTGTGGCAGTTGTCAAGTAATCCTTGACAACTGAATTTTCTGTTAATTCACCTTCTTTCAGTATGTTAAGTATATGTAAACTGACATTCTGCTTTGAGGTGTCAAAAAGTTCTGCAAGTTGATTTTGGTTCATCCAAATATTACCGTCTTTGGCATATAAAGCTACTTTTGCTTTTCCGTCGGCGGTATTGTAGATTATCTATTCTGTTCTGGTTTCATTGTGCCTGATTTGTTTTGTTTGAAGCGAACCGAATTTTTATTTTATATCTAAAATCCGTAATATTTATCCATTTGATAATAAAAAATGGATACTACGGATTTTAGAATATATACTTTAAAACGGTTATAATTTGAGCTTTTATTTTTATGTAAGAGCTTTTTAATTAACACTTTGCCAAAGTTTAAAAACTTTGGCAAAGTTACCGTTTGCAATATAAATTATTTTAGAAAGCTTATTTTCAATTGATTAATAATTTGTTTGTAAAAATTTGATTTCCGGCTTTCATGCGTACTACGTACATTCCTTTGGGCAAATTCGATACATTAACCGATGTAGAATATATGCTTTCGCCAAAATGATTTTCTTGAAATTGAAAAACTAATTTTCCGGTCAAATTATAAATCTGAGTGATTATTTCGCCAATGTATGCGGTTTTTGCGTTCAAATGCACGTTATCTCTTGCCGGATTGGGATAAATTCCGATGGTTTCGTTTTGTTGAACATCAAAAATGGACTCAAAAAGACGCGACCATTTAAAAATTCCACCTTCAGTAGCCGAAGCGTTGAAACCACCAGCCCAGCCAATGTCTTGATTGTAAAATTCTACTTCAGTGTATTGTGTATTGTCTATTTCGTACCAAGTTTGTCCAAAATCAATTGAAAAAGAAGAGCCGTATTCTTTTGATAAATTCGACCCAACCGAAATAAAAACTCCGGGCGCACCTTTTACGGCTTTTGTTATGGTGTAAAAGTTTTTTGTTTTTGCACTTATTGACGTACTCCAAGTGTTTCCACCATCGGTTGTATAGCTCATTTTCAAGTCGGTATAGGCTTGAGTGTTTTCGTTATAAATATTGTTTTGCACCACACCATTCAAGTCGTCGGCAAAAGAAATCTCGGAAGTTTGCGTTAAGCCGGTGGTTTTTACTGTCCATGTTTTGCCTTTGTCGGTGGTTTTGAAAACTCGTCCTTTGTTGGTTGAAAACCAAGCTGTTGCATCGCCGTAACCGTCTCTAAGTTTTACAGTACCATATTCATTTAATTGGTTTACCGGAATGTTTGAACTCGGTACGCGCGTCCAAAGTTCTCCGCCATTTTCGGTAGTGTAAATTTCAAAATAACCATCAGCCGGGTCGCCCATAGCCCAGCCGTTGTTTTTGTCAAAAAAATAAACGGTATTTGTAAATGAGCCAACGCTTGAAAAAGCAGCCGTAGTTTGCTGAGTCCAATTGTTTCCGGCATTGTTTGTGCGATAAATTCTACCGCCAAATCCGTTTCCATAAACCGCAATCCAAGCCGTATCGGCATTGAGAGCAAATAAATCGGCAAAATCTTCTCCGGTTTTGGAAGGGAAAACAGCGGGTTGCCATGTTTGACCGCCGTCAGTTGTACGTGTGTAGTCGAAAATGGCATTATTTGGGCTAATTCCGTCGTAAGCCAAAGCCCAAACGGTATTTGCATCGGCTATCGAAATGCGTTCTATTCCGCGCGAAGCGGTGGTAAAACCGGTATTTTGTTGTGTTCCAAAGCCTTTTTCCAAAACGGTTATGTAATTGGTTTTCACTTCAGTACTTGTCGTTTTTGAGGCGTTGCTAACGGTAAGCGTTACTTTGTATTTACCGGAAGTTAAATATTGAATTTTCGGATTTTTTTCGGTCGAAGTAGCGGGCGTTCCCCCTTCAAATTGCCAAGCCCACGCCGTAGCACCCGCACTCGATGAGTCGGAAAAATTTACATAACCTTCGGTGTAAACCAGCAAAGGCGAAGCCGCAAAATCGGCATAAAAGTTTTCAATTTGTTCGGAAGCTTCTTTTACCGCTTCAAAGGCATTTATTCTGCCATTTCCGGTTCCTTTTGATGGATTTAGAGAAGAAATATTGGTACAAGTTTCAAACAAAATGGTTTCTAATTTTTCGGGAGTTAGGTTTGGATTTATCGAAAGAATAAGTCCGCAAAGTCCGGCAGTTATTGGTGTTGCCATTGATGTACCGCTTTTCAAATCGTAATTTCCGTTGTAAGTTGCTTTGTAATAAGGCACTGAGCTTAACAAACCCAAGCCTTGCGAATTAGTGCCTCCGGGTGCGCAAACATCAACTTTGTCGTTGCCGTATTGCGAAAACCATGCAAATTTGTCGTCGTAATTTACAGCTCCAACCGAAATTACGTGGTCGTAACAAGCCGGATAACTTTTGTAATTTCCTTCCAAAGCTTCGTTGCCGGCAGCCGCCACAATAACGCAACCTTTGTTGTAGGCGTAATTGATTGTATTTTGCAAAACTTGATACGAATCGGGTCCACCCCAAGAAAGGCTAATGACTTTGGCACCGTTGTCGGCAGCATACAAAATCCCTTCGTAACCATTTGAAATGCCGTCGGGATTTGAGTCTTCGGCAGCTTTTATTGCCAAAAGTTTAATATTATAGCCAATTGAGGCTATTCCTACACCGTTGTTTGTTTCGGCAGCAATCAATCCGGCGCAGTGCGTTCCGTGCGAAAAATCATCGTTTGGAGGATTGGGATTGTTGTCATTATTGGCTACATCAATGCCTTTGGCTATTTTATTGGCTAAATCGGGGTGAGTCGTTTGAACGGCATCATCTACCACAGCCACAAGCACTTGCGAACTTCCGGTAGTTAAATCCCAAGCCTGCAAAGCACTGATTTGTGTTAAATACCACGAATTTGCCAAATTTGAATACAAAGGGTCGTTGGGTGTGGATTTAATTGCCGATTTGGTATAATAAATGGGCGATTTTTCAACATATTCAATGTTTTCATCGTTTTGCAATTCTTTAATTAATTCATTGATTTGATTATAATTTGAAAATTGTACCAAATAAGTTAAGTCCAATTTAGCATCTTTGCTTTTATAAAAAGGCAACGAAACTTTATTTACGGCATATTTTTTCAATTGAGCTTTTACGAAATAGGCATCTTCCAGAGCAATGGAGCCTTTATTGCTTTTAATTTTTTTGGCATTTTCTTTTAATTTAATATACAGTTTTCCATCGGAAAAATTACGTTCAAAAGTTTGAGCTTCGCTATTTTTTAGAAAAAGAAAAAAAGTAATTATAAATACAAATG
>DYNA01000077.1 GCA_020721325.1 Paludibacter propionicigenes | reverse complement strand
TTAATGTAAATTCGATAGCAGAGCATACTAAAAGTTCGCGGCATCATGTTGCGAAAATACTGCAAAGACTTGTAAAAGAAGATTTTATAACTTCACAGCGAGGACCAAAAGGCGGTTTTGTTCTTAAAAAAAAGACTGAAGATATTTGCTTTTTAGATATTTTTGAATCAATTGAAGGAAAAATTGAATTACAAAATTGTCCGGTTGGCAAAGAAACATGTATCTTTGATGTTTGTTTTTTAAAAAAAGTAACTACAAAGATGAGTCATGAATTTCATAACTATCTTAAAAACAATTATTTATCAGATTTTTCAAATGTTAAAATTCTTTCCGAACTTAAAAACAATATAGATTAGATGCAACAAATAAATGTAAGATTAGCTAATAAAAGTGATATAGATTTTATTGTTCAATTTCAATTGGCAATGGCACTTGAAACTGAAAATTTATTGCTTAATTCAGAAATTTTAGAAAAAGGGGTTCGAGCTGTTTTTGATGATAATACAAAAGGTCAATACTTTGTAGCAACTATTGAAGAAGTTGTAATTGCTTCGTTATTAATAACTTATGAATGGAGCGATTGGCGAAATTCCACCGTAATTTGGTTACAATCGGTTTTTGTAAAACCTGAATATAGAAAGAATGGTGTTTTTAAATTGCTTTATTCTCATATTTACAGTTTAATGCAATCAAATGTAAAGTACTCTGGAATAAGGCTTTATGTTGATAAAACAAATAACAACGCAATGAAAGTATATCAGAATGTTGGAATGAATGGCGAACATTATCAAGTTTTTGAAGTCATGCGCTAATTTTTTTTATAAGTTTTTTTTAAATAAAAAAAAGGTAATTTTTTTATATATTGTGTTGAATTTGTGAATTTTAATAAAAAAAGAAAAACTATTACATTTTTATTATATTTTTTTCAAAAAAAAAAACTATTTTTATTGAAATTTTGATAAATTTACTGCACATAATTATTTATTTATGTTATTTATAATCAATAACTTAAGTTAAGAATCAAAAGAATATGATAAATAAAGACCAAATAAAATTGCGAATAGAAGAGCTTAGATTAGAAATAAATGAACACAATAGATTGTATTATGTTGAAAATAAGCCAAATATAACAGATATTCAATATGATTTTCTAATAAAAGAGTTAGAAAAATTAGAATTGGAAAATCCAGAATTTTACGACGCAAATTCACCAACTCAACGTGTTGGTAGTGATATTAATAATCAATTTGACCAAGTGGAACATCGTTATTCAATGCTTTCTCTTGGAAATACGTATTCGGCAGAAGAACTTATAAATTTTGATAATAGAATTCGAAAACTTATAGAAAATGATTACTTTTACACTTGTGAATTAAAATTCGATGGTGCTTCTATAAGTTTGCAATATCTTAATGGAAAGCTTAAACGAGCTGTTACTCGCGGAGATGGTATTAAAGGTGATGATGTTACTAAAAATGTAATGACAATAAAAAGTATTCCCTTAGTTTTAAATGGAAAAAATATACCTAAAAATTTTGAAATTAGAGGTGAAATTTTGATGAATCATCAAGTATTTGAAAATTTAAACAAGCAACGCGAACTTGCTGGTGAATCTTTATATGCTAATCCCAGAAATACCGCTTCTGGCTCTCTTAAATTGTTAAATTCGAGTGAAGTATCAAAAAGAAAATTGGATTGTTATTTGTATTCACTTTTGGGTGAAAATTTACCCAGTGACTCTCATTTTGAAAATTTGCAATTTGCTAAAACTTGGGGATTTAAAATATCGGAACATTTAAAGAAGGCAAAAAATATTTCTGAGGTTATTGAATATATAAATTATTGGAATAACGAACGTTACAATTTGAATTTTGACATAGACGGAATTGTGATTAAAGTAGATTCAAGGCATTTGCAAGATGAATTAGGATTTACATCAAAAACACCACGTTGGGCTATTTCATATAAATTTAAAGCAGTGCGAGTTGAAACTATTTTAGAATCAATATCTTACCAAGTTGGTAGAACGGGTGCAATTACTCCGGTAGCCAATTTGAAACCAGTGCTTTTAGCCGGAACAACCGTTAAAAGAGCTTCTCTCTATAATAGCGACCAAATGAAACAGCTCGATGTAAGGATAGGTGATACAGTTTTTGTTGAAAAAGGTGGAGAAATAATTCCGAAAATTATTGGTGTTAATTTGGATAAACGAAAGGCAAATTTATTACCAGAAAATTTTATAGCTTCGTGTCCAGAATGTGGAACGGAATTAATTAAAATTGAAAGTGAATCGGCTCATTATTGTCCAAATGAGGCTTTTTGCCCACCGCAAATAACCGGAAAAATTGAGCATTTTATAAGTCGCAATGCCTTGAATATCAATGCTGGTGAAGCAACAGTAAAAGCATTATTTGAAGCGGGTTTTGTAAAAAATATTGCCGATTTATACAGTCTTACAAAAAATCAGATTTTAACCTTAGATGGGTTCAAAGAAAAATCAGCCTTAAATTTATTGCAAAGCATTGAAGAATCTAAAAAAATTCCCTTTGAAAATGTTTTATTTGGAATTGGAATAAGGCATGTTGGAATAACAAGTGCCAAAAAATTAGCGAAACAATTAAAATCAATTGAAAATATTAAAAATGCTGATATTGAGCAACTTAAGGAACTTGAAGATATTGGAGAAATTGTTGCACAAAGCATCGTTCATTTTTTTAAAAGTACCGAGAATATGATGGTAATTCAGCGATTACAAATAGCTGGTTTAAATTTTGAATTATTTGAAAATAAAGGTTTTAGTGATAAATTATCTGGAAAAAATATTGTTATATCGGGAACTTTTTCTATATCTCGTGACGAGATAAAAACTATGATAGAAACAAATGGAGGTAAATTGCAATCATCAGTTTCAAATAAAACAGATTTATTTTTATGTGGCGAAAATGTAGGTCCTTCAAAACTTGAAAAAGCGTCAAAATTAAATATTAAAACAATTAATGAATCGGAGTTTTATAAATTAATTGAATAATTTTTTAGTGTTTTAATAAACATATTTTATTTTATAAGTTTTTTTAGAAATAATAAAAATGGATTTGAATGTTTTAAAAATGTTAATTCAATCGGCTTGCTCCGATGGCGAAATAACAGATGAAAAGAAAAAACTTTTGCTTGAAAAAGCAAAAAATGCAAATGTTTCACCCGAAGACTTGGATTTTTTAATTAATAATGAATTGGCTAAAGTTAAAAAAAATAATCAGGTAAAATTAAACATTCAAGAAAAAACAAAATCTGGTTTTGTAAGCAATGAGAAATCCGGTTTTATTCATTCCGGTTTTATTACGGATAAAATATCTGAAAAAGAAGACTTTACAGACATTGTGAATCTTACCGATGCAGGCTCAATGAGTATAATTTTTAAAGCACGTTATTTTGGAAAATGGGTTGCTATCAAAGCTATAAAACCCGAATTTCGCGATAATTCCGTATATTTAGACCTTTTTACTAAAGAATTTGATACTGCTTTTCAATTGGAGCATGAAAATATTGTTAGAATTTATGGAAAATCTAAAACGATTTCCGACCCTTATTACTTTATGGAATACGTTGATGGGCGTGAATTGAAAGATTTAATTGATAATTATGGATTAAAAAGTGGAACTTTGATAAAGAAATTTGCTTCTGAAATTCTATCTGCTTTAGATTATTGCCATAAAAAACAAGTTTTTCATAGAGATTTAAAACCTGAAAATATTCTTGTAACGCATAAAGGCGATAATATTAAGCTCATTGACTTTGGTTTAGCCCTTTCAGATAATTATACTGACGAATTACTTAAAGTTGGAACACCGATTTATATGTCTCCGGAACAAAAAAAAAAGCCGGCATCTGTTGATGGACGAAGTGATATTTATTCCTTCGGTTTAATACTGAATTTGATGCTTAATGGAAGTACACAATATTCCGATATTATTAATTCGCGCTGTCCAAAAATTTCTCAAGTTATTAAAAAATGTACTTCCATAAATCCCAAAGATAGATATCAATCGGCTTCTGAAGTTTGGTACGATTTGAAGAATCTTACAATTCTCGATTTGAAGTTTGAATTGAGGCTCTCTCAAAATAAAATTAATTTTGGAAGTATAGAAGTTGGTGAAAATAAGACTGTTGAAGTTAAACTTATTAATCGAGGGATTGGTTTTTTAAATTGGGAAATAGATTCAAAAATACCAGATTATTTTATTTTAACCAAAAGTGAACATTTTCTACAAATATCGATTAAAACAGATAAACCATTATTTTTTAATGATGAAATTCATATTAAGAGCAATGGAGGTGATGCTCTTTTAAAAGTTACGGGAAATATTTTTACTAAACCCATGTTAGCTTTTGATACTGAAGAAATTATATTAGAAACCAATCAAATTAGTAACCCATTAATTAAGCGAATAGAAGTTTTAAATGCAGGTAATGGAGAATTAAAGTGGTACATTGCTAAATCGCCAGATTGGTTGATATGTAAAGCATTTAAAAATCATATTTATGTTGAATATCAAACAGTTAAAAATATTTCACTTTTTGGAAAAATTCTTATTGAAAGCAATGGTGGTGCAAAAGAAATTTCAATTTCAATAAAAGTGAATGATGAAAATTGTCCAATTTTGGAGATTACACCCACACAAATTCATTTTGAAAATGTGAAAGTTGGCGAGTTACGCCAAGCTATAGTTGATATTGGAAATGTTGGAAAAGGAGAATTAATCTGGCAAGTGGCAAAAATAACGAATTGGATTAAAATTGATAAATTGGAAGATGCTTTGATAATACGTTTTACTCCAAAAAAAGCTGGAAATTTTGTCGGAAATATTGTTATAAAGAGCAATGTTTCCGATGAAAATATTACCGTTAGTGCCGAAGTTGAGAAGAATCATTCCTTTTTAGAAATTAGTGCTACAAATATTTTAATATCTTTGGTGAGTTTTTTTATTGTAATAACTTTATTTTTAATGCCTTATGGTAAATTATATACTATTTTTAAAGATTTTTTTATCGAAAAAAATGAAATTGTTGTGAATGAGAATTTGGATTCCAATAATGAAAAATTACGTTGGGCTGCCATAACTAAAAGTTTAGACTATAATTCAATCAACCAATTTATTACAGATTTTCCAAATAGTAAATACATTCCAAAAGCTGATAGTTTATTAAAAACAGAGGAAGTTATATGGAATTATACTTTAAAAAGCGATATTAGGCTTGAGTATTATAAATATTTAGCAAATTTTACGCAAAGTGAAAATTTTACAAAAGCACAGTTGTTATTTAATTTAACAGACACAACCATTTGCATTAGCATTTTGGATAATCAGAATTTGTTTTTTACCGAAGATATGATGCTTGTAATAAAAAATAATTCGGTAAATGGCAGATTGTTAGGAAATTCCTTAATTACAGATTCCTTGTGGATTGCAGATTTAGTAGGTAAACGAAGGCACGATACGCTTTTTATAAAGCAAACTAATTATTTTGGAAATAAATCTGATTTTCAATTAGTTATTGCAAATAGCAATGTGATAAAACGAATGCAAAATAAAAAAGATTTAATTTATAACTTTAAAAAATGTGCAGATTAATTATTTATAAATCAAAATTTTAATTAAAAAGTGAATATGAAAAGACTGATTTTATTTTTTATATTACTACCATTTTTTTTTAATGGTTTTACGCAAGATAATTCTCGAAAAAAAATTACTTTAAATGAAGTAATGGTTCAATATTTATTTTATCCAAATTCGGTTTATGGTATTCGTTCCATGCTTGATGGTCAGCATTATACAACATTAGAAGAGGCATCAAGTATTGCAAAATGGAACTATAAAACGGGTGATAAAGTATCCGATTTATTTCGTTTATCCGGTTTTTCCGATTTAAAAATTAATAAAATTTCAGATTACGAATTTTCTGAAAATGAACAAAAAATTTTAGTTCTCGGGAATAAATCGCCCATTTATAGACGTTCTTTCACAGCCGACTATTATGTTTTTGACCTAAAAAGCAAAATTATTGTTCCGGTTTCTCAAAAAATGCCTATCCAATTAGCAACTTTATCTCCAGATGGAAAATTGGTTGCTTTTGTAAGAGAAAATAATATTTTTATATCAGATTTGACAAGTGGTGATGAAAAACAAATCACTTTTGATGGTGAAAAGAATAAAATTATATATGGTGCGCCAGATTGGGTTTATGAAGAAGAATTTGAATTTAATAAAGCATTAACTTGGTCTTCGGATAGTAAAAAATTAGCTTTCATGCGTTTTGACGAGCAAAATGTACCTGAATTTGGTATGACTATGTTTAAAGGTTTAGCCCCAAATTTGGAAAAAAATGCACTTTATCCAGAGCATAGAGTTTGGAAATATCCTAAAGCTGGTGATAGTAATTCTATTGTTGCTGTTCAAGTTTTTAATGTTGATAATCAGGTTACTACAAGTTGTGATGTAGGTAATGAAACCAATCAATATATTCCAAGAATCAAGTGGACAAACGACCCAAATTATTTGGCTATTTTGCGGTTAAATCGCTTACAAAATAAACTTGAAATTTTACTTTCAGATGCAAAAGATGGAATTTCAAAAGCTATTTATACCGAAGAAAATAAATATTATTTAGATCAAACTCTTTTCGACTATATAACTTTTCTATCTGATAATAAACATTTTATAATGGTAAGCGAGAAAAGTGGATTTACACATATTTACCTGTATAATTTAAAAGGACAAGAGATAAAACAGATAACTCAAGGCAATTTTGATGTTACTGATTTTTATGGTTACGATGAAAAAAATAAGGTATTTTATTATCAAGCCGCTGAAATTTCACCTTTGCAGCGACAAGTTTATTCTATTAATTTAAATGGTAAAGACAAAAAATTACTTACTCCAAAAAATGGAACAAATATTGCAGAATTTAGCTCTACATTTGAGTTTTTCATTAATGATTTTTCTGCAGCTAACATTCCGAATATCATTTCTTTAATTGATAATAAAGGTGTTGAAATTAAAATTTTAGAGCAAAATGAAGAGACAAATCAATTATTAAAAACATATTCTTTTCAACCGAAAGAATTTTTTAAATTTAAAACCGAACAAGGTAATGAGTTGAATGGGTGGATGATTAAGCCAATCGATTTTGATAAAAATCAAAAATATCCGGTTTTGATGACACAATATTCAGGTCCAAATTCACAATCTGCTACGGACGATTTTCAAGTTGGGTGGGAGCAAGTCCTTGCTAATGAGGGATTTATTGTTGTATGTGTCGATGGTAGAGGAACGGCTGCACGAGGCGAAGAATTTCGTAAGATGACTTATTTACAATTGGGAAAATATGAAATTGAAGACCAAATTCAAACTGCAAAATACTTAGGTACACTACCTTACGTAAAAAAAGAGAATATTACCATTTGGGGTTGGTCTTTTGGTGGATTTATGGCTTTGTTAGGAGTTACAAAAGGTGCTGACTATTTTTCTGCGGGCATTGCGGTTGCGCCGGTTACTAATTGGCGTTATTACGATAATATTTATACTGAGCGTTTTATGCGAACACCTCAAGAAAATCCGGCAGGTTACGATAACAATTCTCCTATCAATCATGTTGAAAAGTTTAAAGGTAAATTGCTATTAGTTCACGGAACAGCCGATGATAATGTGCATTGGCAAAATTCTGCTGAGTTTGTTGAAGCTATGGTGCAGAAAAACAAGCATTTTCAGACTTTTTACTATACAAATAGGAACCATAGTATTTATGGTGGTAAAACTCGAATTCATTTATATACAATGTTTTTAAACTTTTTGTTGGAAAATAATTAAAATTCTGATAATTAATAACATATAGCTTTTCATTTATTTCTTTGAAAAGCTATTTTTTTTATTTTATAATGAAATATAAAATATTGATATTGAGTTTATTAAGTTCAATTTTTACACTTCATGCACAGCATCCTTTTTCTGTGAAGTGGGATAAAATTGATACAAAAAATTTTGAAATTGTTTTTCCTGAAAAACTTTTCACACAAGGACAGAATCTTGCTCAAACACTTGAATTCTTATATCAGCCAATATCATCTGATTTATTGGAAGAGCCTAAGAAAATTTCAATTTTTTTGAGCAATCAATCGGTTATTTCAAACGGTTATATTTCAACTATTCCACGTATGGGCTTGTTTTATACAACGCCTATGCAAGATGCAACTATCTTAGGTTCAACAGATTGGCTAAAGACATTAGCTATTCATGAGTTTAGACATGTAGTTCAAAATGATTTGTCGAACAAACGATTTACTCGATTGGGTAATATTTTTTATGGCTCATATGGGCGTGCCGGATTGGCTTATTCTGAGCCACTTTGGTATTCGGAGGGTGATGCGGTGCTTGCCGAAACGATGTACTCAAAGCAGGGAAGAGGCAGACTATCAGCTTTTTATATGCCTATTAAGGCTCAATTGCTTTCGCAAAATAATTACAAATACGAGAATACTTATTTAGGTTCATACAAAAATTATACGCCTAATCACTACGCTACAGGCTTTTTAATGGAATTAGATTTAACTAATAAATTTGGTAAAAATATTACATATAAAACAATAAACCGAATGTCGGCATATTCATTTTTACCGAATGCTTTTTCGCTTGCGCAAAAAAAAGAAACCGGTAAAAATGCACGGCAAATGTATCATTTTGTTTTTGAAAATTATAAAAAAAATTGGTTAGCTGAAATTGCTCAAATACAAGAAGATAGCGTTATTTATTTAACTAAAACTTCTAAAATATGGAATAATTTTACTTTTCCGTTTAAAGTTGAAAATTTCGTTTATGCTATTCAATACGGCTTAGATTCTCCTTCAAAGTTAGTGAGGATTGATTCTATGCAGAAGGTTCACGAAATTAAAAAAATTGATACCGAAAAACTTTCTGCAAGTAATGATAAAATTGTATGGTCAGAAACTGTTTCTGATTTGCGTTGGACTGAAAAATCGTATTCAGATATTTTTGTTTTTGATATAAAAACTCAAAAAATAATACGTTTAACTACAAAGAAACGATATTTTGCTCCAGCTATTTCTCCCAACTCTAAGTACATAGCTTGTGTAGAATTTGACGAAAACTCTAAGTCTAAGATTTTAATTTTGAATACTTTAACTGGATTACCCATTAAAGAATTTTCACTTCCCGAAAATGATTTTATACGAACTCCAGCGTGGTCTGAAAATACCGAAGAATTAATTTTTATGCACACTTCTAAAAATGGACAAGCTATGTCTATTTGTGATTTTAAAACTAATAAAATTAGAAATATTTTACCGTATTCTTATAATAATATAAGTAATCCGGTTTTTTATAATGATAAAATTATTTTTAATTTCTCTGTTTCCGATAACGATAAAATTTGTGTTTTAGATACAGTTACGAAAGATTTTTCGGTATTGATAACACGAAAATTTGGTGTTTTTAATGCCTCAATAAACGATAAAACTCTTGTTTTTCAAGATTATACGGCAAAAGGTTTTCAAATTGCAGAAATTGAATTGAATAAGTTAATACAAACCAATGTAGATTCTAATGATTTTTATGTTAAAGCATTGATTAATAAAAATTTAGAAGATATTGATACCACATTGATTTTAGCAAATTTCAATGCATTAGATTCAAATTATGTTATAAAAAAATACAATCGTTTTGCAAATGTATTAAATTTTCATGCTTGGGGTTTGTATCCACATGAGGAAACAATTGATTTTACATTAACATCTAATAATAAGCTAAATACATTAACTATTGAAGCCGGAATTGGCTATAAAAAAAGTAATGAAACTTTTCGTAAATATATTGAAATAGAAAATTCTGCATTATTTCCAGTATTTCACTTTGGGTTTGATACTGAAAATAAAACCATTGTTTTTTATGAAAATGAAGTAAAAAATGAGGTAAATTGGCAAGAAAATCATACGACATTCGGTATGTATTTCCCTTTCAATTTCTCAAAAGGAAGCCTTGTGAATTTATTAACTTTTGGAACTCATCTACAGATTACACAAAATATTGGAAAACAAAGTGTTGGTAATTATTCCATTCGCGAAGGTATCTTTTCGCCTATTACTTTTTATGGAGTTTATCAATTGTATTCGAGTATGGCTAAGCGCGATGTTGCTCCTCGTAATGGATTGTATATTAAAGCATTATATAGAAAAACACTTTTAAATCAAGAATTTACTGGTTGGCAAAAATTTTTCTTTGCTAAACTGTATTTACCTTCACTTTTGAAGCATCACAGTTTGCGATTAGAAGGAGCTATTGAATTAAAAGAGAGCGACTTAATGTTTGCTAATCAATTTATTTATCCACGTGGATTTGAAGTTCAGCAGCATGAATTATTCATCAAACAATCTGTGAATTATCATTTTCCTTTATTTTATCCCGACTTAAATTTAGTACAATTACTTTACATTAAGCGTGTTAGGACAAATTTATTTTATGACTATGGTTTTTTTGGCAAAGTAGTTACTTACGAGGGAGAAAGTTTATCCACTATTTCATCTATAGGTTTAGAAGTGTTTTTTGATTTTAATTTTTTTAATTTGAAATATGATTTTAATTCTGGTTTTAGAATTTCGCACCGGATAAATGATAAAAAAAATATATATGAATTTATAATGTTTGAAATTCCAATTAAATAATTATATAAAATGAAATTACTTTTTTATGTTTTATTTTTTCATTGTTTTTTAACAAATGATTAGCTTTTATTAATTTTTTATAAAGTTTATGAATTTTCTTTTTTAAAGTAAAGAAAATACTTAATTTCGCAAGCTGAAAATTTAATATAAAAATTACGGAAATATATAATGGCAGAAAAGCATTTTAATGACAATGAAATTATAGAAAGTATTGAAAATCAAGATTTAGACAACAAGCCTGAACTCTATCATGCAAAAAATATTTCGGGCATGTATAAGAATTGGTTTTTAGATTATGCTTCTTATGTGATTTTAGAACGTGCTGTGCCTCACGTTTTTGATGGGTTAAAACCGGTACAAAGGCGAATTTTGCATTCCATGAAGCGAATGGACGATGGGCGTTACAATAAAGTGGCGAATATTATTGGTCATACCATGCAATTTCACCCGCACGGCGACGCTTCTATTGGTGATGCCTTAGTTAATTTAGGGCAAAAGGAGTTAGCTGTTGATACTCAGGGTAATTGGGGAAATATTCTTACCGGCGACAACGCTGCTGCTCCGCGTTATATTGAAGCGCGTTTGTCAAAATTTGCGCTCGAAGTACTTTTTAATCCTAAAACTACCATTTGGAAACTTTCTTATGATGGTCGAAATAATGAACCTATCAATTTACCTTCTAAGTTTCCTTTGCTTTTAGCGCAAGGGGTAGAAGGAATTGCTGTGGGTTTGGCGTCAAAAATTTTACCGCATAATTTTAATGAAATTATAGATGCTTGCATTGCTTTTTTAAAAGGAAGTGATTTTGATTTGTATCCTGACTTTCAAACTGCGGGTATGATTGATGTTTCCAAATATAATGACGGTTTGCGCGGTGGACGTGTGCGTGTGAGAGCCAGAATTTTGAAAGAAGATAAAAAAACACTTAAAATTACCGAAATTCCTTTTGGCAAAACTACCGGAAGCCTTATAGAATCTGTCATTGCCGCTAATGACAAGGGCAAAATTAAAATTCGTAAAATTGACGACAATACTTCTGATAAAGTTGAAGTTTTGGTGCATTTAATTCCCGGAACATCGCCCGATTTGGCTATCGATGCCTTGTATGCTTTTACCGATTGCGAAGTGTCTATTTCGCCAAATGCGTGTGTTATCGACGATAATAAACCCCATTTTATTGGAGTAAAAGACATCTTAAAAATCAATGCCAATAATACCAGACAACTTTTGAAAAGAGAATTGGAAATTAAAAAATTTGAACTTCAAGAGGCTTGGCATAATACTTCTTTAGAAAAAATTTTTATTGAAAATAAAATTTATTTAAGCATAGAGGAATGTGAAACTTGGGAATCGATTATTCAAACCATTGATTTGGGTTTAGAACCATTTAAACCAACTTTGAATAGGGAAGTAACTGAAGAAGACATCGTTAGACTCACCGAAATTAAAATTAAACGCATCTCGCGTTACGATGGATTTAAAGCCGATGATACGCTCAAACGTATTGAAGATGAGCTACGTGAAGTGGACTATCACTTGAAACACATTACGCAATATGCCATTGATTTTTTTCAAAAAATACAAAATAAATATGGAGAGGGTAAGCACCGTTTAACAGAAATTCGTAATTTTGATGTGATTGAATTGACAGAAGTAGTGGCAGCAAATGAAAAATTATATGTTAATAAAACTGATGGTTTTGCCGGAATAGGTTTGAAAAAAGATGAATATGTTTGCGATTGTTCGGATATAGATGAGATGATTGTTTTTAGACGCAATGGAACGTATATCATTTCTAAAGTAGCTGATAAAGTGTTTGTTGGAAAAGATATTATTCACATTGATATTTTCAAAAAGAATGACGAACGCACCATTTATAATGCCATTTATCTTGATGGGGCTACTGGAATTACTTTGGTAAAACGTTTTTTTGTAAAAGGGACAACAAGAGATAAAGAGTACAATGTTACGCAAGGAACTCCAAATTCAAAAATTTTGTATTTTACTGCCAATCCGAATGGTGAAGCAGAGACTGTAAAAGTGAGTTTAAAGCCAAAACCACGCCTTAAAAGTCTGAATTTTGAGTTTAATTTCTCCGAAATCGCTATCAAAGGGCGAGCATCTCAAGGAAATATTCTCTCAAGACATGCTATTCACAAAATAATTTTGAAAGAATCGGGAATTTCTACTCTTGGAGGCAGAAATATATGGTTCGATAGTACCATTTTGAGATTAAATTCTGATGGAAGAGGCGATTTCTTAGGTGAATTTCAAGGAAATGATAAGATTTTAGTTTTTAGCAACGATGGAACTTATCTTTTAACTTCGTTTGAACTGAGCAATAGATACGAACCCGGAATTGTAAAAATAGAAAAATATAAACCCGGAAAAGTTTTTACCTTAGTATTTTTTGATGGAGAACAAGGTTTTTATTATTTAAAGCGTTTTGAAATCGAAGAAAGCGATAAACCACAATTAATTATTGGTGAGCATGACAAATCGCGTTTTGTACATTTGAGCGATGATAAATTTCCCCGTATAAAAGTTAAATTTGGTGGCGACGATAAGCATAGAGATTCTTTGATTGTAGATTGCACAAATTTTATTGCTGTTAAATCACCTAAAGCTCGTGGAAAACGGATTTCTAATTATATTATATCCGAAATTGTTGGTTTAGAACCTATTATAACAGAAGAACAGGTTTTTAATTATCAAGAAGAAATGAAAGATTTTATTATAATTAGACCCGAAAACGAAGAAGATTTAGAGCAAGGTGATTTATTTAAGTAAGCTGTAAATGTTTTTATATCAATTTACAAAAGTTCCAAAATCTTTGCTTTGGAACTTTTTTATTTTAAAAAAATAGATTGTGGGAAATTAAAAAACAGTCATTTCGCTAATAATTTGTGGCATTTCGGCATATTTTTCAATAATGAAAAGAATAAATCGAATGTCCAAAACCACGGTACGGCATTTTTGAGGGTTAAAAATGATGTCGCTCATAACTCCTTCGGCATTCCTATCTATCACTAAACCAATAAGTTCGCCATAAGCATTGAAGACCGGCGCACCCGAATTGCCTGCCGAAGTATGTAAGTCGGTTAAAAATGCTACCGGAATTTCATTTTTTTCGTTCGCATAGTTTCCAAAATTACGTTCTCTTTGCAAAGTAATAAATTTTTCAGGTAAAATATAATCCGAGTTTTGAGCCAGATAAGTACGAACCGATTTTTGGATAAATCCATTTAAAGTGGTTTGAAATTTATAATTTACAGCATCATTTCCGGTATATGATTTTACTTTTCCGTAGGAAAGACGCATGGTTCCGTTTGCGTCGGGATAAATTTTATTTTCGCTGTCTTTTTGGCGCAAGCCGGAAATGTATTTTCTGTTTAAAATATTTATTTGTTCTAAAATTTCAAAATATTCCGGTCTTATTTCTTTCCATTCTTCTAAACTAAAGTCTTTATAAATTTTAAAAAGTGGGTCATCGCGCAATTCTCCCGATAGAATAGGGTCGAAACGTACTAAAAATGAGCCAATTTTGCGCGGTTTGGCTATCATGGATTGCGAATAAGCCGAATCAACAAAAGTTTTTATGTCGTTATTAAAATCTTTGCGAATAGTTTTAAAAAATTTGGGGTGAAAACTTTCGTCTATACTATCGCGATAAAGTGTTAAAAATGCTGTAAGTATTTGTTTATCAACTGTTTCATCGTAGTCATTCATTATCATTTTACCTTCTTCGCGAAGTTGTCCGGTAGCTCGACCTAAAATGAAAGCTTTTTCGTTAATAGGCACATTTATAGTCGAAATCTCAAGCAAAGCCTGCAATTTCTTGGCATATCGCAGCATATCCACCGAAGCCAGCAATTCATTAATGTATTCCAAAGCCAGCCGATGCGCCGTAATTTTTCTGTAAAGTTGCTCAAAATTGTCCATCAATCCGAAATATTCGTCTTTTAAATTGGGATTTGATTGAGTCCAAAGCATAAAATCTTGTTGCTGCTTGCTTTTTTTGGCTATTGCGTTGTAATCCTGTAGCCCTTTATTTTGGTAAATGGCTTTTTTCCAAAAACCGTCCCAAATGGAATAATTCAAATTGTATTTTTGAGAGATTACAATGCTCGTATCCATTGCTTTACGCATAATATCGAGCTTTGTTTTTCTCAAATTTGCTTTGTGTGTATTGAGCTTATTTATCAGTAATTCAAGTGAATATGACGTTTCATGAATTTCTGTTTTGTTTGGAAAACCCAAAGACATCACAAAATCATTTTCTTTTACGCCTTTGAGCGAAATTTGAGCATGGTCGGTTGGCAAATAGGGAACGTTATGTCGGTCAAAACCACGCGAAAAATTGGTCTTTTTGTCCACATAAATGCGAAAAAG
Organism: Paludibacter propionicigenes; assembly: GCA_020721325.1. Taxonomy (GTDB): domain Bacteria; phylum Bacteroidota; class Bacteroidia; order Bacteroidales; family JAIFNL01; genus JAIFNL01. Next base: position 3,332 of record DYNA01000077.1, on the reverse strand, counting down.
TGCAAAATCGGCAGTGTGCCGAGGCCATTTTAGAGCATCGGTTGTACCACCAAATGCACCCATCGAAAGCGGTGGAACGCCCACTAAGCGAATATCTTCAAACACATTTTGTATAAACATATAATATTCTGTACCGAAATAAAATGGTTTTATAATTGCTTCATAATTAGTGTTTTGAATGGCATTATTTGCAACAACGCTCATTTTTCGCTCAATAATTTTTTGCCTTTCTTCTTCGGTTGCGTCTTGTGGTATATCTTTCAAAATTTTGTCGGTAACACGTTCCATTTTTACCAAAAACTTTACAGAAAGCCCCGGAACAGACAATTCTCTGGCTTGCAATTCAGCCCAAAAACCATTTTTTAAGTAATCGTTTTTGCATTCTTTGCAATAACTCAAAAGTTTTACGGCACTGTAGCTGCATTGATGCGATGTAATAATTAAGCCTTCCGAAGAGATTAGAGTTGCGCTGCAATCGCCTCCAAAAATCATTACTACATCTTTCAAACTCGAATTATTGATGCTATAAATGTCTTCTGCTGAGAGCTTTAAACCCTTCTTTTGCATATCGTCAATGTTTTTGCCCAAAAGAAGCGGAATCCACATACCTTCGTCGGCAAAGCTAAGTTGGAAGGTATAAAAAAGTAGAATCAAAATGGCAAAATATTTTTTCATAATCTAAGATTTGTGCGTTTAAAATCGATTTTTTACGTTTTTTAGCAAAATTTTTAAGACGAATCTATTTTTAACTTTTAAAATTTATAAATACTTGATTTTCTTTTTTGTATGAAAAAAAAGGTTCTTTTTTACAAAAATATAAAAAAAACTGTTTATTTTTATTTAAAAAAATTTTTCAAATGTAAAGAAAATTTGTATTTTTGAAGAATAAAAATAAAAAAAATAATAAATTTGAAATTAAATAAAAAAGATTATGATAAAGCAAATAGCTGATTTTTTTTCGCGAATTAAAACAAAAGAAGTGCCATTTATTGATGTAAAAGAGAGAAAAACCAGACTTTTTTTTATACCGGCATCTGAAATTATTGGTAAAGAAGAAACTCAAGGCGGATTGATTACCGACTTAAAACTTTCTGAAAATTGGAAGTTTAGAGAAATTAAAATTGTAGGTGAACCAAAAATAACCGATAAAAAGCGCGGAATTGCTAAAGTTGTTCAAGAAATTGAGGTTGAATACGATGATTCTGAAAAAATTTCGGATATTTTTCAACATATTCAAAATATAAGTCTTACGGTAAGTGTTTTGCGCATCGATGAGCAAGGAAAAGCTTTTTTAATGGGCGAAAATAAAGGAATGGCATTAGTTAAATTTACCCTAAATTTTATTCATTTGGCGGGCGAAGAAGAAGATATTTTTTACAAAGTAAGTCCTGAATGTGTATCGAAATTACTAAATCTCTGATAATTAGTTTATTATATTTTGTTTGATGACAAAAGGAAAAGAGATTAAGCCGCATATTGGAATTTACGGACGTAGAAATTTTGGTAAAAGTTCGTTAATTAATTTGTTAGCTGGTCAAGAAATAGCTATTGTTTCAGATTTTGCGGGAACGACTACCGACCCCGTAAAAAAATCGTTCGAAATTACCGGTTTTGGACCTGTAATATTGGTTGATACTGCCGGAATTGACGACGTGGGCGAATTGGGAAAACAGCGAATTGAAAAAACCCTCGAAACCATAAAAATTATTGATTTGGCAATTTTAGTAATTGCCGAAAATACTTTTGGAAGTTTTGAAAATGAGCTAATTAACAAATTTACCGAATTTGATACTCCTTATATAATTGTACACAATAAATCGGATATTGAAAGTGCTACTGAAAATTTTATTATGGAGCTGGAATTAAAAACGCAACATTCTGTTATTGAGTTTAGTACATTTTTTCCAACCCAATTTGAGCATTTAATAAATATTATAAAGTTGACAATTCCAGAGTCGGCATACAAAATTCCAACTATGCTGGGCGGTTTGGTTTCTTACGGTGATATTGTGCTGTTAATCACGCCAATAGATATTGAAGCCCCTGCCGGTCGTTTAATTTTGCCGCAAGTGCAAGCTATACGCGATGTGCTTGATAATGATGCAATTGCAATTGTTTTAAAAGAACGCGAAGTTGATGCTTTTTTGCGAAAAACACAAATTAAGCCAAAATTAGCAATAACAGATAGCCAAATTTTTCTAAAAGCCGATGCCTCCATTCCAAAGGACATTCCATTGACAGGTTTTAGTATAGTTTTGGCGCGAATGAAGGGCGATTTTGAAAGCTATTTGCTTGGTACTCCGAAAATTAGCGAATTGAAAGATGGCGACAGAATTTTAATGCTCGAATCGTGTTCGCATCACGTTTCGTGCGACGACATTGGGCGCGTAAAAATTCCGCGTTGGATTTCTAATTTCACGGGCAAAAAGCTTGATTTTGATGTAGTTGCAGGTTTGAATAAATTGGAGCGCGATATTTCTGAGTATGCACTTGTTATTCAATGCGGTGGCTGTATGATTACACGTAAACAATTGATTAATAGGCTCAATCCTGCAATAAAAAGCGATATTCCGGTAACAAATTACGGAATGGCAATAGCTTATGTACAAGGTATTTACGAACGTGCCATTGCTCCATTTGTAAAAACTGAAAATTTAAGTAGCGAGTATTTGTAAAATATAAAATTTATGCAAAACAATCGAAAAACAAACCCTTTGACGGTTGTATTTTTTTTAGCAGCTTTTGGTTTTACCTATTTGGTAATGCCTTATGTTTTAGAGTTTTTAAACATTGATTATACCTCAGAACTTTTGCAGAGAATAAAAAAAGGAACAATTTTTATTGAATTTGTTGCTTTCGTTATCGTTTTTTTAGCTATTTCTTTTTTGATGGAAATAGTTTTTCGTTTGGTTAAAAAAAAATAATAAATTAAATTTATTTACGTTTTTTTTAAAGTTTTCTTATATTTATTTAAAAAATACTGAAAAGAAAACTGTAAAAACTGTATATAATTTTTTGCAGGAATACTTATTTTTTTAACATTAAACAATTAAATTTTTATGAAAAGATTAAGAATTTTATTTTTCGCAATAATTGCTTTATTATCAGCGAGTTGCTCAATACATCAAGGGCTAACATTCAACCAAAATTCAAATGATACACAGGTTGTGTTATCCAAAAAGAATTATAAAATTTTGAATAGTGTAAAAGGCGAAGCCGAAGCTGTTTATTTTTTTGGGATTGGAGCTATGTAATCGTAAATAAATAACATTTACAAATTAGAAAAATATTTTATCTTTGCGACATGGAAAAAAAAGAAGTAAAGATAAAAA